>NZ_JAIGQA010000061.1:0-37608 GCF_019733245.1 Streptomyces sp. WAC04114 | reverse complement strand
ACTCCCCCTCGTTCGACGAAACCGAGGCCCCCATGGGACGTAGAGCCGCATTACTGGCCGCCGCCGGCGCCGCCGCCCTCCTCACCGCCGCCGGCACCCCGACCGCCCCCGCCGCGGCCGCCCCCACCCGCGCACTGGCCTGCGGAGACGGCTCGTACCAGGCCGAGGCCGTGCAGAGCGGCGGCACCTGGACCGCCCGGCGCGGCGGCAGCACGGCCTACACCGGCACCGACATGCGCGCGGCCGTCCAGGCCGCCGTCAACAGCCTCACCTCCGGGCGCACTTCGAAGGAACGGGTCGTGGTCCGCGGCTCGGGTTCGGTCTCGGCGGGCTCCCGCATCTCGCTGCCGAGTTACACCGTCCTCGACGTCTGCGGCACGATCGACGTCACCGGCAGCGGCTCGGGCGACCAGGCGCCGGTCTACTCGCGCGGCACCCGTGACGTGGAGGTCCAGAACCTCAAGCTCACCGGCACCCCGCTGTACGGCATCTTTCTGCGCAACGTCCAGAACGTGGTGCTCGGCCGGATCGACATGCGCCTGACCCGCGGTCTCGGCGTCCGCATCGACAACCGTGGCGACACCAGCCAGTGGACGCGCAACGTCCGCATCGACGACGTCTACGTCTCCGGCGCGTCCAGCCACGCGGTCGAGACCTACGGCGTCGACGGCATCACCATCGGCACGGTCACCGCCCGCAACGTGGGCGAGTCCGGCCTGCTGCTCAACCAGACCATCAACGCCGACGTCACCAAGGTGGACGCCGAGAACGCCGGCACGGGCACCGGTTACGCCGCCTTCCGGATGGCCAACCGCAACGGCCGGGTCGGCAGCGGCTACCCGACCAACATCCGTGTCGGCGAGGTCGTCGCGCGCGGCGGTGGACGCGGCGTGTTCTGCGTCTCGGAGAGCGGCGGGGCGGTCATCGAGAAGGTGACGCTCTCCGACACCGGCAACAACTCGGTCCTGATCGAGAACTGCTACAACGTCAGCCTCGCGGCGCGCAGCGGCACGATCACGGGCGGGGGCGAACTGCGCCTGGCGGCCCGCTCGGAGTTCCCCAACAACAAGGACATCACCATCCAGAACCTGACGGTCACCAACTCGGCCATCAGGGAGAGCCCGTGCGGCGAGAACACGACATTCCGCAACGTCACGCGGGTGAACAGCAGCCAGTCGATCTGCTGACGGCGCCACCGTGCTCCGAGACCCCCGCCACCACACCCGGCGGGGGTTTTTCGGGGGTCCCGCCCCACGGACGGCGCCCCGGGCGTACGATCGAGCCGTATTTTGAACTCGTTCAAAAAGGGGGATCGACGAGACATGACCAGCTCGACAGCGCCCGGCGACACAGACAGCCCGGCCACCGCCCTCGGCCCCACGGCCCTGATCCTCGGCGCCTTCTCGGCGGTGGGGACCTGGGCGTTCCTGATCCCGTGGACGGTGCTGGCCGGCGCCCTAGCGGTGACGTTCGGGGCGATGGGCCTGCACTACGCCCGCAAGGGCACGGGCCGGCTGTGGCCCGCGGCGGCCGGTACGACCCTGGGCGCGATCGGCCTCATCGGCACGATCACGCTGATCTGGTCCCTGGCCTAGCGCCTCACCGCCTCACCGCCTCACCCCTCCGCGATCACCACGGCGGAGGCCACCCCCGCGTCATGACTCAGGGACACGTGCCAGCTCCGCACGCCGAGTTCGGCGGCCCGCGCGGCCACCGTTCCGCTCACCCGCAGCCGGGGCTGCCCGCTGTCCTCGACACAGACCTCGGCGTCCGTCCACAGCAGCCCGGGCGGAGCGCCCAGCGCCTTGGCCAACGCCTCCTTGGCCGCGAACCGCGCGGCGAGGGAGGCGACGCCCCGCCGCTCCCCGCTGGGCAGCAGCAGCTCCCGCTCCACGAACAGCCGCGCGGCCAACGCGGGCGTGCGCTCCAGTGAAGCCGCGAACCGCTCGATCTCGGCAACGTCGATGCCGACCCCGATGATGCTCATGGGCAGCACCCTACGGTGACGGGCCCGATCCGGCGCGAACGGCTCCCGGGCACTGCCCCGCCGACCCCCGTGATCCTCAACTCTCCCTCCCCGCTATAGAGTTCGCGTTGACCGCGATGTGCAAACGGCATCGCACCAAACGGGAGGACACCATCCATGAAGTTCACGTCGCTGGGGACCGCGGCCAGTGCCATAGCTCTCCTCGCCACGGCCCTCACCGGCACCGTCGCCACCGCCGGCACCGCCGCCGCGGCGACCAAGCCCGACTGCAGCAGCGCGCTGACCAACGTGAAGCCCAAGGCGACCGTCAACCTCCGCAGCCAGCCCAAGACGAGCTCGACCGCGCTCGGCACCTGGGGCAAGGGCCAGAAGGGCGGCATCTGCTTCGGCGGCAGCAAGCCCGTCACCGGCGGCAGCTACACGGCCTGCGGCAAGACGAGCAACAAGTGGTACTTCGGCGGCCCCAACAGCACCAGCGTGGAGGGCTGGGTCCCCGCGACCTGCCTGCCCATCTGAGGTCCCCGCGACCTGACGGCCCGTCCGAGGTCCCCGCGACCTGACGGCCCGTCCGAGGTCCCCGCGACCTGACTGCCGTCCGAGCACCTGACGGCCCGACCGGCTGATCCGAGGGGCGAAGGGCATCCGGCCCTTCGCCCCTCGGCGTTCACTCCCGCTGCTCGCTCACTCCACCGTCACCGACTTGGCCAGGTTCCGGGGCTGATCCACCTCGTTCCCCCGGGCCGTCGCCAGCTCGCACGCGAACACCTGCAGCGGCACCGTCGCGACGAGCGGCTGCAGCAGAGTCGGCGTGGCGGGGATCCGGACCAGGTGATCCGCGTACGGCACGACGGCCTCGTCACCCTCCTCGGCGATCACGATCGTCCGCGCACCCCGCGCCCGGATCTCCTGGATGTTGGACACGATCTTGTCGTGCAGCACCGACCGCCCGCGCGGCGACGGCACCACCACGACCACCGGCAGGTCCTCCTCGATCAGGGCGATCGGCCCGTGCTTCAGCTCCCCGGCCGCGAACCCCTCCGCGTGCATGTAGGCGAGTTCCTTGAGCTTCAGCGCGCCTTCGAGCGCCACCGGATACCCCACGTGCCGGCCGAGGAACAGCACCGTCTTCTTCGAGGCCAGCGTGCGCGCCAGCTCCCGCACCGGCTCCATCGTGCCCAGCACCTGATCCACCGCACCGGCGATCGACGACAGGTCGCGGATCACCGCCCGGATCTCGTCGCCCCACTTCGTGCCGCGCACCTGGCCCAGGTACAGGGCGACCAGGTAGCACGCCACGAGCTGCGTCAGGAACGCCTTGGTCGAGGCGACGGCCACCTCCGGTCCGGCGTGCGTGTACAGCACCGCGTCCGACTCACGGGGAATCGTCGAACCGTTGGTGTTGCAGATCGCCAGCACCTTGGAGCCCTGCTCGCGGGCGTGCCGCAGCGCCATCAGCGTGTCCATGGTCTCGCCGGACTGGGAGATGGCGATGACCAGCGTCTGCGCGTCCAGGATCGGGTCCCGGTAGCGGAACTCGCTCGCCAGCTCCACCTCGCAGGGCAGCCGCGTGAAGTGCTCGATCGCGTACTTGGCGATCATCCCGGCGTGGAAGGCCGTACCGCAGGCGACGATGACGACCTTGTCGATCTCCCGCAGCACCCCCGGGGGGATCCGCACCTCGTCCAGCTTCAGCGAACCGGACCCGTCGATCCGGCCCAGGAGCGTGTCGGCGACCGCCTTGGGCTGCTCGGCGATCTCCTTGAGCATGAAGTAGTCGTAGCCGCCCTTCTCGGCGGCCGAGGCGTCCCAGTCGACGTGGTAGGACCGCACGTCGGCCGGGCGGCCGTCGAAGCCCGTCACCGTCACGCCGTCCCGGCGCAGCTCCACCACCTGGTCCTGGCCGAGCTCGATCGCCGAGCGTGTGTGGGCGATGAACGCGGCGACGTCCGAGGCGAGGAAGGCCTCGCCCTGACCGACTCCGACCACCAGCGGTGAGTTCCGCCGCGCGCCCACCACCACATCCGGCTCGTCGGCGTGCACCGCAACCAGGGTGAACGCGCCCTCCAGCCGCCGGCACACCAGCCGCATCGCCTCGGCGAGATCCGCGCAGGAGGAGAACTCCTCGGCGAGCAGATGGGCGACGACCTCGGTGTCCGTCTCGGAGGCCAGGTCGTGGCCGCGCTCCGCGAGTTCGGCGCGCAGCGGGGCGAAGTTCTCGATGATGCCGTTGTGCACCACCGCGACCCGGCCCGCGTTGTCGATGTGCGGGTGGGCGTTGGTGTCCGTCGGCCCGCCGTGCGTGGCCCACCGGGTGTGCCCGATGCCCGTCGCGCCGGCCGGCAGCGGCCTGCCGTCCAGCTCCTTCTCCAGGTTGAGCAGCTTCCCGGCCTTCTTCGCCGTCGCCAGCCCGCCGTCGGCCAGGACGGCGACGCCCGCCGAGTCGTACCCCCGGTACTCCAGCCGCTTCAGCCCGGCCATCACGACCTCGAGCGCGGACTGCGGCCCCACGTATCCCACGATTCCACACATGGGCGGCAGCTTAGGGTCGATTCCCGTGCCGAACAGGCCGTCGCGTGCCCGAATTCGGAAATTCCCACGGGGGTACGAAGGTCCGGATCAGACCTTCGCCCGATAGGCCCTCATGGCCAACGGGTAGAACACCAGCGCGATCCCCGCGGCCCACACCAGCGACCAGAGCACCGGTTCCGCCACCGGCCCGCCCAGCAGCAGCCCCCGGAACGCGTCCGACAGGTGTGTCACCGGATTGACGTCGCTCCACGCCTGGAGCCAGCCGGGCATCGTGTCGACGACGACGAACGCGCTGCTGGTGAAGGTGATCGGGAAGATGATCGTGAACGCGAACGCCTGGACCTTCTCGGCGTCGCCGGCCAGCATCCCGATCAGCACCGCGCCCCAGGAGACGGCCGCGGCGAACACCACCACCAGCAGGGTGCCGAGCAGGAAGCCGCCGAATCCGCCGGTGATGCGGAAGCCGAGCGCAAGGCCGAGGCCGATCATCAGCAGCAGCGCCCACACGTGCTTCGCGAGATCCGCCGTGATCCGGCCGATGAGCGGAGCGGAGCGGGCGATGGGCAGACTGCGCAGCCGGTCGAAGACCCCCTTGGTGAGGTCGGTGTTGAGCGCCATCGCCGTGTACATCGTCATGAACAGGGTGTTCTGCACGATGATCCCGGGCAGCGCGTACTTCAAGTACGCCTCGGGCGAGCCGGCCATCTGCCCACCCAGCACGAAGGTGAACAGGAACACGAACATGATCGGCGTGATGCTGTAGTCGACCAGTTCGAGCGGGTTGTGCTTGACGGCGACCAGGCTCCGCCAGGCCATCGTGAAGGTCTGCCGCAGCGCGGCGAGGGGAGGCACCCGGCCCGAGGCGGTGACCGGTGCGGTGAGGGTCGTGGCGGTGGCGGTCATGACCGGCTCACCGCCTTCTCCAGCTCCTCGTCCTCCCGGACGGCCGCACCGCCGTTCTCCTCGGCCTCGCCCGGCTCGGCGCGGTGGCCGGTCAGGGAGAGGAACACCTCGTCGAGCGAGGAGCGGCGCAGGGCCAGCTCCCCGACCGCGATGCCCTCCCGGTCCAGCGCGCGCACCACGGCCGGCATCAGCTCGGGGTCCTTCACCGGGGCGGTGACCGTCTCGCCCTCGATCCGGGCCTGCGGCCCGGCGGCCCCGGCCACCAGTGCGTGCGCCCGCGCGAGGTCCTGCCCGGCGAGCGGCCTGAGCTCCAGCACCTGGCCGCCGACCTGCGCCTTCAACCGGTCCGGCGTGCCCTCGGCGATCACCCGGCCCTTGTCGATCACCACGATGTCGTCGGCGAGGACATCGGCCTCGTTCAGATACTGCGTGGTCAGCAGGGCGGTCGCACCGTCCGCGACCAGGCCGCGCAGCAGGTCCCACAGCTCACCACGACTGTGTGGATCGAGACCCGTGGTCGGCTCGTCGAGGAAGAGGATGCTGGGCCGGCCGACGAGACTGGCGGCGAGGTCCAGGCGTCTGCGCATGCCGCCCGAGAAGGTCTTCGCGGCCCGCCCGGCCGCGTGGGTCAGCTGGAACCGCTCCAGCAGCTCACCGGCCCGCGCCTTCGCCTCCCGCCTCGGCAGACCCAGCAGCCGGCCGATGAGCAGCAGATTCTCGGTGCCGGTCAGGTTCTCGTCGACCGCCGCGTACTGCCCGGTCAGCCCGACGAGGGAGCGGACGACCCCGGCCTCCCGGACCACGTCGTGGCCGGCCACCCGGGCTCGGCCCCCGTCCGGGCGCAGCAGTGTCGCGAAGATCCGTACCGCGGTCGTCTTTCCGGCGCCGTTGGGCCCCAGCAGCCCGAGCACCGTGCCCTTGCGGGCCGCCAGGTCGACGCCGGCCAGCGCCTCGGTCTCCTTGAACCGCTTGACCAGGCCTTCCGCCTCAATCGCGTACGTCATGGGTACCCCCAGGCGTTCGTGGACCCCGGACCGAGCCCACCTCTCCCACAACTGTGACGCACAGCACTGACATTCCTCCTGCACCACCTTTGATCAGGAGGAAGTCAGGCAAACACCTCGCGTGACGGATCCCACCTCACCATCTGTTCGTACGCCCGTAACAATGGACTGTGATCTCTCCGGTCTCCTCGATGCCCCGGAGCGCCCACCGGCCCCGCCCGGAGGCGACTCCCTACGTCGACCTCACCCGAGCCGAGTGGAGCGCGCTGCGCGACAAGACGCCGCTGCCGCTCACGGCCGAGGAGGTCGAGAAGCTGCGCGGTCTCGGCGACGTGATCGACCTCGACGAGGTGCGGGACATCTACCTCCCGCTGTCCCGCCTGCTCAACCTCTACATCGGCGCGACCGACGGCCTCAGAGGGGCGCTGAACACGTTCCTGGGCGAGCAGGGCTCCCAGTCGGGCACCCCGTTCGTCATAGGGGTGGCCGGTTCGGTCGCGGTGGGCAAGTCGACGGTCGCCCGCCTCCTCCAGGCCCTGCTCTCGCGCTGGCCCGAGCACCCGCGCGTCGAGCTGGTCACCACCGACGGCTTCCTGCTCCCCACCAAGGAGCTCCAGGCCCGCGGCCTGATGTCCCGCAAGGGCTTCCCGGAGTCCTACGACCGCCGCGCCCTGACCCGCTTCGTCGCCGACATCAAGGCCGGCAAGGACGAGGTCACCGCGCCCGTCTACTCCCACCTGATCTACGACATCGTCCCCGACAAGAGGCTGACGGTCCGCCGCCCGGACATCCTGATCGTCGAGGGCCTGAACGTCCTCCAGCCGGCCCTGCCCGGCAAGGACGGCCGCACCCGGGTGGGTCTCGCCGACTACTTCGACTTCAGCGTCTACGTCGACGCCCGCGTCGAGGACGTCGAGACCTGGTACCTCAACCGCTTCCGCAAGCTGCGCGCGACCGCCTTCCAGAACCCCTCCTCGTACTTCCGCAAGTACACCCAGGTCTCGGAGGAGGAGGCCCTCGACTACGCCCGGACGATGTGGCGCACGATCAACCGGCCCAACCTGGTCGAGAACATCGCCCCGACCCGCGGCCGCGCCACCCTCGTCCTGCGCAAGGGCCCGGACCACAAGGTGCAGCGGCTCAGCCTGCGCAAGCTGTGACTCCGAGCCGAAAGGCGGGTTAGATGAGCGCCATGCTCCATCTGCGCCTGATCACACCGTCCGACCGGACCGGCGAGGTGGTCCGGCTGATCGAGAAGACGGTCGGCAGCACCCACCTCGTCGTGCTCCCGGGCGCCGCCCGGGACCCCGCCGGGGACGTGGTGATGTGCGACGTGGCGCGGGAGGCGGGCGACGAACTGCTCGCCGGGCTACGGGAGCTGGGCATCGACACCGCCGGTTCCATCGCCGTCGAGTCCATCGACCTGTCCCTGTCGAAGCGGGCGGACAAGGCCGAGGCGGACGCGCCCGGCGAGGCTTCCGACGCGGTCCTGTGGGAGCACCTGTCCGACGCGACGCACGAGGAATCCACCCTCTCGGTCACGTACCTGGCCTTCATCACGCTCGCCACCATGATCGCGGCCTGCGGCGTGGTCCTGGACAACTCGATTCTGATCGTCGGAGCCATGGCGGTGGGCCCGGAGTTCGGCCCACTCGCGGGAATCAGCACCGCGGTGGTCCGCCGCCAGCCGCGCCTCGCCGCGCGCTCGCTCATCGCCCTGCTGGTGGGCTTCGCGGCGGCGATGGCGGTGACGGTCGCCTTCAGTCTCTTCATGGACGCCGTCGGCCTCTTCACCGAGGCCCAGCTGGAAGCCGACCGCCCCAACACCGGCTTCATCTACGCCCCCGACCGGCTGTCCTTCGTCGTGGCGGTCCTGGCCGGCATCGCCGGCACTCTCTCCCTGACCTCGGCCAAGTCGGGCGCCCTGGTGGGCGTGGCCATCTCCGTGACCACGATCCCGGCAGCGGCGAACGCGGCCGTGGCCCTGAGCTACGGCGACACGAAGCAGACCTGGGGATCCACGGAGCAGCTCCTGCTGAACTTGCTGGGCATCATCGTGGCGGGCACGGCAACTCTGCTGATCCAGAAGTGGTTCTGGACGAAACAACGCCAGAAGGTCGACGCCTGAGGGGCGCGGGGAACTGCGCGACAAGCCACGACGAACCCGTAGCCCGCCTACGGCAGAACCCCCCACCCCCGGCCCGCTCAACTACCCGAGCGCCGACTTCACCGCATCAGCCAACCGCCCCGCAACAGACCGAGCCTGCTCGATATCAGCCGCCTCGACCATCACCCGGACCAACGGCTCCGTCCCAGAGGGACGCAGCAGCACCCGCCCGGTCTCCCCGAGCTCCCGCTCCGCGTCCACGACCGCCGACGCCAGCTCCGAGGACGTCCCCACCCGGGACCTGTCGACGTCCGGCACATTGATCAACACCTGCGGCAGCCGCTCCATGACCCCGGCGAGATCCGCGAGCGTACGCCCGGTCTGCGCCACCCGCGCCGCCAGCAGCAGCCCGGTCAGCGTCCCGTCCCCGGTCGTCGCGTGGTCGAGGATGATGACGTGCCCGGACTGCTCGCCCCCGAGGGCGAACCCGTGCTCCTTCATCTCCTCCAGCACGTACCGGTCACCCACGGCGGTCTGCACCAGCCGGATGCCCTCGCGCTCCATGGCGAGCTTGAACCCGAGGTTGGACATCACCGTGGCCACGACCGTGTCGGACCGCAGCACGGACCGCTCCCGCATCGCCAGCGCGAGCACGGCGAGGATCTGGTCCCCGTCCACCTCCGCGCCGGTGTGGTCGACGGCGAGGCACCGGTCGGCGTCACCGTCGTGCGCGATGCCGAGATCGGCGCCGTGCTCGACGACGGCGGCCTTGATCTTGTCCAGGTGCGTCGAACCGCACCCGTCGTTGATGTTGAGCCCGTCCGGCTCGGCCCCGATCGTGACGACCTCGGCACCGGCCTGCTGGAACGCCTCCGGCGATACCCGGGCGGCGGCGCCGTGCGCCTCGTCGAGGACGACCTTGAGCCCGTCGAGCCGGTTGGGCAGGACGCCCAGCAGATGCGCGACGTACCGGTCGGAGCCCTCTTCGTAGTCGCGTACGCGGCCCACCCCGGACCCGGTCGGCCGGTCCCACGGCGCGCCGGTGCGGTGCTCCTCGTAGACGGACTCGATCCGGTCCTCCAGCTCGTCGGCGAGCTTGTGCCCACCGCGGGCGAAGAACTTGATGCCGTTGTCGGGCATGGCGTTGTGGCTCGCGGAGAGCATCACACCGAGGTCGGCGCCGAGTTCCCCGGTCAGGTACGCCACGGCGGGCGTCGGCAGCACGCCGACCCGCAGGACGTCCACGCCGGCGCTGGCGAGGCCCGCCACCACGGCGGCTTCCAGAAACTCCCCGGACGCACGGGGGTCACGCCCGACCACGGCTTTCGGCCGATGTCCCTCGAACGTGCCCGCCTCGGCCAGTACGTGCGCCGCGGCCACGGAGAGGCCCAGGGCCATCTCCGCCGTCAGATCCGCGTTGGCGACACCGCGCACGCCGTCCGTGCCGAAGAGTCGTCCCACAGTGGTGTCCTCCGAATTGCTGAAGAGAATGCGGCTCACATCCCCGAGTACACCCCCTGAGACTGTCCGGGGGCGGTAGGGGTTGTGTAAACGAAACCGCCCCGGCAGCACAACCGTGCCGCCGGGGCGATCGTTGCGAAGCCAGTCGCCAGGACGGGCGTCGCGTTTAGCGCTTGCTGTACTGCGGAGCCTTGCGGGCCTTCTTCAGACCGGCCTTCTTGCGCTCGACCGCACGGTCGTCGCGCTTGAGGAAGCCGGCCTTCTTCAGCGGGCCGCGGTTGTTGTCGACGTCCGCCTCGTTCAGCGCACGGGCGACACCGAGACGGAGCGCACCGGCCTGACCGGAGACACCGCCACCGGAGATGCGGGCGACGACGTCGTAGCGGTCGTCGAGCTCGAGCACCTTGAAGGGCTCGTTGACTTCCTGCTGGTGCACCTTGTTCGGGAAGTAGTCCTCGAGGGTGCGACCGTTGATCTTCCACTTGCCGGTGCCCGGGACGATCCGGACGCGGGCGATGGCGTTCTTACGACGGCCCAGGCCGGCGGCCGGCTGGGGCTCACCGAAGCGGGAGGCCATGGACTCCGAGGTGTACTCACCCTCGACGGGGACCTCGGACTCGGTGGTGTAGCTGTCGATGTCAAGCTCTTCGAGCGGCTGCTCGGCAGTGGTCTCGGCCACGATTCTCCTCAGAATTCTGTTCAGTCTTGGGGGTGGCCGGACTTACTGCGCGACCTGGGTGATCTCGTACGGCTGCGGCTGCTGCGCGCCGTGCGGGTGCTGGTCACCCTTGTAGACCTTCAGCTTCGAGAGCATCTGACGGCCCAGCGTGTTCTTGGGGAGCATGCCCTTGACGGCCTTCTCGATGGCCTTCTCGGGGTTCTTGTCGAGGAGCTCGTCGTAACGGACGGAGCGCAGACCACCCGGGTAGCCGGAGTGGCGGTACGCCATCTTCTGGGTCCGCTTGTTGCCGGACAGGTGCACCTTGTCCGCGTTGATGATGATGACGAAGTCACCAGCGTCGACGTGGGGGGCGTAGATCGGCTTGTGCTTGCCCCGGAGGAGCGTCGCGGCAGTGGTGGCGAGACGACCCAGGACAACGTCCTGGGCGTCGATGACGTGCCACTGGCGCGTCACATCGCCGGGCTTGGGGCTGTACGTACGCACGGTTCGTAGCCTTCGCTTCGAGTGAATGGTCCATAACTGGTCACCGAAACGATCACGACAGCCTGGACCGCACTGCGGCGACGCATACCGCGTACGTGGGGTCGCTGGTCATCGGCCCGGTGGACCGGTGTAAGGGCCCGTCCCGTGAGAATGAGCAAGCCAATACACAACGAACAAGCAGAATACCGGGGTACACCACAAGGGTCAAAACGCGGTATCACCGCAGCCGCCCGGTCACCGAGGCGTACAGGACGGCACAGAGCGTGACGACCCTGCGCAGCGTGCGGCGCCGCATCGGCCGCACGAACGGGAACACCGTCGACAGTCCCACCTCGACGGCGACCGCAGCGCACCGGCGCAGCCAGGGCCCACCTCCGCGCGGCCGACGCCACGCCCCCAGCGCCGCCACCACGACGGACGGCCACACCCCGGCCGTGAGGACCGGCCACGACAGCAGGCACCCCAGCAACAGCACAGCCGGCAGCAGTCGCCCCAACCACCCGGAGATGTCGCCTTTGCCCGTGCGCATGGGAGGAACGCTAGGGGCTTCAGGGCCGTTCCGGGCGGACCAGCACACCCCTTGTCCCGTCTAAGATGCGGCCCATGAGCTATGGGCAGCAGGGGGGACCTCAGTCCCAGTGGGATCCCTGGAAACCGCAGTCGCAGCAGCCCTGGAGCAGCGGGGGCGGCCAGTCGCCGGACTGGGCGGCGCTCGCCGAAGCCTCCGAGGCCCGCAACAAGCGCCGCCGGGTGCTGCTGATCGGCGGTGGCGCGCTGGCCACGGTCGCGATCGGCACCGCCGTCGCTGTGGCCGTCGTCTCGGCGGGCGGCGACAACAAGGGCAACCCGGCCTCCCTGCCGTCGGCCGACATCCCGAGCCAGACCGCCTCGGCCCCCTCGTTCGCCCCGACCAGCGCCCCTCCCCCGCTGGACCCGAAGGACTTCATCGCCAGCGCGAAGAAGGACAAGGCCCCGCTCAGCCCGGACACCCTCTTCCCGGGCACCCAGCTCACCATGGGTGAGACGGTCTACAAGAAGGGCCCCACGGCGGACACGAGGAACTGCGCCTCGGCGGCCGGCGGCACCCTCCCCAAGATCCTCACCGGGAACGACTGCACCCGCCTGATACGCGTGACCTACATCAAGGACCAGATGGCGGTGACGGTCGGCGTGGCCGTCTTCGACACCGAGGCCCAGGCCGCCAAGGCCAAGGGCCAGAGCACCAAGAAGAGCTTCATCAAGTCGCTCTCCGGCGGCGGTGTGAAGCCGTTCTGCGAGTCGGGCTTCTGCCGCACGACCAGCAACTCCTACGGCCGCTACGCCTACTTCACCAACGCCGGCTTCACCAACGGCAAGGACGTGACGCCCAAGGACACCGCGGTCTACAAGACCGGGGACGACCTGGGCCAGTTCACGTTCAACCAGATCCGCCGCCGTGGTGAGGCCCAGGCCTCGGCCGCGGCCGACGAGTGACCGGACGTCAGCAGCAACCGGCCGACGGCAACGACCGCTTGTTCCGCGCCTCCTTGCTGCGCGCGGCGAGCAGTTCGTCGGCCGGGTAGCCGACCTCCTCCAGCGTCAGCCCGTGCGGCCGTACGACATGCACGGCCGAGTCCCGCACGCCGGCCGCCAGCACCTTCCCGGGCCAGTCGGCGGGCCGGTGCCCGTCCCCGACGAACAGCAGCGCCCCGATGAGCGAGCGCACCATGTTGTGGCAGAAGGCGTCGGCCCGCACGGTGGCGGTGATGATCCCGTCGTCGCCCCGCACCAGGCTGAGCTCCTGGAGCGTGCGGATGGTGGTCGCCCCCTCCCGCTTCTTGCAGTAGGCGGCGAAGTCGTGCTCGCCCAGCAGCCCCCGGGCAGCCTCGTTCATGACGTCGACGTCGAGGGGCCAGTCGTGCCACAGCACATGACTGCGCAACAGCGGGTCCACGCCCCCGGGGTTGTCGGTCACCCGGTACGCGTAGCGCCTCCAGACCGCCGAGAAGCGGGCGTTGAAGCCGCTGGGAGCCTCCCTGAGGGCCCAGACGCGTACGTCCCGGGGCAACCGGCCGGCGAGCCGCTTGAGCAGCTTCTGGTGGTGCTCGGCCCACACCTCACGCGGCAGATCCACGTGCGCGACCTGCCCCCGCGCGTGCACACCGGCATCGGTACGCCCCGCGACGGTCAGCTCGTACGTCTCCCGCGAGCGCGTCACGGTCCGCAGGGCGTCCTCGATCTCCCCCTGCACGGTCCGCCGCCCCCCGGCCTGCTTGGCCCACCCGGAGAACTCGCTCCCGTCGTACGACAGATCGAGCCGGACCCGGACGTGCCCGGCCTCTACTTCGTCACTCACGTACAGATCCTCTCAGAACACAAAAGCGGGCCCGTTCCCATGAAGGAACGGGCCCGCAACGCCCTTGCAGGGGCGCGGGGAACTGCGCGACAAGCCACCACGAACCCGCAGCCGCAAACGCACAGCCCCCGGCAGAACGCTTACGCGTCCTTGGACTCCTCGGCGTCCTCGGCCTTGGTCGTGTCGACCTGGGCCTCGGCAGCCTCGTTGTCCTTCGCGGCGCGCTTGGTCGCGGCCTCGGCCTCGCCCGTCGCCTCCTGCGCCACCGTCAGCGCCTCGACCAGCTCGATGACAGCCATGGGCGCGTTGTCGCCACGGCGGTTACCGATCTTGGTGATGCGGGTGTAGCCACCCGGACGGTTCTCGTAGCGCGGGCCGATCTCGGTGAAGAGCGTGTGCACGATGCTCTTGTCCGTGATGACCTGGAGCACCTGACGGCGGTTGTGAAGGTCGCCCTTCTTCGCCTTGGTGACCAGACGCTCGGCGTACGGACGCAGCTTGCGCGCCTTCGCCTCGGTGGTGGTGATGCGGCCGTGCTCGAAGAGCGCCTTCGCGAGGTTCGCGAGGAGCAGCTTCTCGTGCGCGGCGCTGCCGCCCATACGGGCACCCTTGGTGGGCTTCGGCATGGTACTTCTCCTAGGTGTCTGCCCCGGCCGTATCAGGTACCGGGGTCAGTATCTGAGCAGACGGTCGTCTGTCAGAGATCCGGACGGCAATCCCCGAAGGGGTTGTCGTCCGGAAGGGGCGCGGGGAACTGCGCGATCAAGCACAGCGCACCCGCACCCGAGTACGGACCGTAAGGCCCGAGCTCTTAGTACTGCTCCGTCTCCACGAACCCGGCGTCCGCGTCGTCGTCCGCGCCAAAGGCATCCGCCGCAGCGGTCGGGTCGAACCCGGGAGGCGAGTCCTTGAGCGCGAGGCCCATACCCGCCAGCTTCGCCTTGACCTCGTCGATCGACTTCGCACCGAAGTTGCGGATGTCGAGCAGGTCGGCCTCGGAGCGCGCCACGAGCTCACCCACGGAGTGGATGCCCTCACGCTTGAGGCAGTTGTAGGAGCGGACCGTGAGCTCCAGCTCCTCGATCGGCAGCGCCAGATCGGCGGCCAGGGCGGCGTCCGTGGGGGACGGGCCCATGTCGATGCCCTCGGCGTCGATGTTCAGCTCGCGGGCGAGACCGAACAGCTCGACCAGGGTCTTGCCGGCGGACGCCATGGCGTCGCGCGGGCGCATGGCCTGCTTGGTCTCGACGTCGACGATCAGCTTGTCGAAGTCGGTCCGCTGCTCGACACGCGTGGCCTCGACCTTGTAGGTGACCTTGAGAACCGGCGAGTAGATCGAGTCGACCGGGATGCGCCCGATCTCCTGACCGACCTGCTTGTTCTGCACGGCGGAGACGTAACCGCGGCCACGCTCGACCGTGAGCTCCATCTCCAGCTTGCCCTTGCCGTTGAGCGTGGCGAGGACGAGGTCGGGGTTGTGCACCTCGACACCGGCCGGGGGCGCGATGTCGGCGGCGGTGACCAGACCCGGGCCCTGCTTGCGCAGGTACATCACGACCGGCTCGTCGTGCTCCGAGGAGACGACCAGCTGCTTGATGTTGAGGATCAGGTCGGTGACGTCCTCCTTGACGCCCGGCACGGTGGTGAACTCGTGCAGCACGCCGTCGATGCGGATGGACGTGACCGCCGCACCCGGGATCGAGGACAGGAGGGTCCGGCGCAGGGAGTTGCCGAGGGTGTAACCGAAGCCCGGCTCCAGCGGCTCGATCACGAACCGGGAGCGGAATTCGTCGACGACCTCTTCGGTCAACGAGGGACGCTGAGCGATCAGCATGTGGTGAGTCCTTCAGTCAGGGGCACCCACTATTTGATGCCCTTGCCATCGGGCGGCAGCCCGATCTGTGTTGCAGTTACAAGGGTACGGGCGATATGGCCCCGAAGAGCCATATCGCCCGAAAACCCTCAGACCGACAAGCGGCCGTGCACCCGCCCCGAAGGGTCAGACGCGGCGGCGCTTCGGCGGACGGCAGCCGTTGTGCGGGGTCGGCGTGACGTCCTGGATCGAACCGACCTCGAGGCCCGTGGCCTGGAGGGAGCGGATCGCGGTCTCACGGCCGGAGCCGGGACCCTTGACGAACACGTCCACCTTGCGCATGCCGTGCTCCTGCGCGCGGCGGGCGGCCGACTCGGCGGCCATCTGCGCGGCGAAGGGGGTCGACTTGCGCGAGCCCTTGAAGCCGACGTGGCCGGCGGAGGCCCAGGAGATCACGTTGCCCGAGGGATCCGTGATCGAGACGATCGTGTTGTTGAACGTGCTCTTGATGTGCGCGTGGCCGTGAGCGACGTTCTTCTTTTCCTTGCGGCGCACCTTCTTGGCAGCGCCCTGACGACCCTTGGGGGGCATCTATAACTCCTACGGGAGGTGGTCGGTCCTACAGCGAAGACCGTGGACAGGCGTCCGCTGTGGACTACTTCTTGCCCGGCTTCTTCTTGCCGGCGATGGCGCGACGCGGACCCTTGCGGGTACGAGCGTTGGTGCTGGTGCGCTGACCGCGGACGGGCAGACCACGACGGTGACGCAGACCCTGGTAGGTACCGATCTCGACCTTGCGGCGGATGTCGGCCTGGATCTCGCGACGGAGGTCACCCTCGGTCTTGATGTTGTTGTCGACGTACTCGCGGATCGCGACCAGCTGCTCCTCGGAGAGGTCCCGAACACGGGTGTTCGGGTCCACGCCGGTGGCGGCCAGCGTCTGCTGGGAGAGGGTCCGGCCGATGCCGAACACGTAGGTGAGGGCGATCTCCACGCGCTTTTCGCGCGGGATGTCAACACCGGAAACGCGTGCCATTCAATGGCTCCAGTTACTTGTCGGAGGTCTTCCGCAGAACCGGATCCCAGCCGCCGTACCAGGTACGAACTGGGTCCCCAGCCTCCGAACCGGGGGTGTCAGACGGAACGGGGTCCGCCTGGGTCCTGCGTATGAACATGTTCTGCTTGCGTCGCGCGAATCTCTGCGATGGATGCAGAGGGATCGGTCGTGCGTCAGCCCTGGCGCTGCTTGTGGCGCGGGTTGTCGCAGATGACCATGACCCGGCCGTGACGGCGGATCACCCTGCACTTGTCGCAGATCTTCTTGACGCTCGGCTTGACCTTCATGGGTTGAGGTTCTCCGGGTCAGTGCCGGCAGCCCCATCGCACACGGCGCCGGGGCACAGGCAAGATCTACTTGTAGCGGTAGACGATCCGGCCACGGGTCAGGTCGTACGGAGACAGCTCCACCACGACCCGGTCGTCAGGGAGGATGCGGATGTAGTGCATGCGCATCTTGCCGCTGATGTGTGCCAGGACCTGGTGGCCGTTCTGGAGCTCGACCTTGAACATGGCGTTCGGAAGAGACTCGACGACAGTGCCCTCGATCTCGATGGCACCTTGCTTCTTGGCCACGCTTCGCCCTTCGAATCGACTACCTTGATCGACTCTGTGCGAGCGCATGCAGACATGCGGGTACACAAGAGCCGACGAGTCAGTCTACGTCAGGCCCCTCGGAAACACGAATCGAGAGAGTCTGCCCCAGCGGGCAGATCTTTAAGCGCCCCTTCAGGGGCGCGGGGAACTGCGCGAAGAACCCTCACGGCCCGCAGTCGCCGACGATCCGAGCCGTCCAGTCGGGAAGGCACTCAGCCCAGCGGATCCGGCGCAGCCACGATCCCCAGCTCGGCGAGCTTCGCCTTCCCCCCGTCGGGAGCCGTCAGCACGAGCGGCCCCTCCTCCGTCAGGGCAACGGAGTGCTCCCAGTGCGACGACCACGTACCGTCCGTCGTGATGACGGTCCAGTCGTCCTGGAGCACCTCCGTCTTCGGCGTCCCCAGGGACACCATCGGCTCGATCGCGAGGCAGAACCCGGGCACCAGCTTCGGCCCCTTGCCGCGCCGCCGGTCGACGTAGTTCAGCAGGTGCGGGTCCATGTGCATCTCGGTGCCGATGCCGTGGCCGCCGTAGTCCTCGATGATCCCGTACTTGCCGCCGCCGGGCTTGGGCTGGCGGCGGATGTACGTCTCGATGGCCCGGGAGACGTCGACCAGGCGGTTGCCCTGCTTCATCGCGGCGATGCCGGCCCACATCGACTCCTCGGTCACCCGGGAGAGCTCGATGAGCTCCGGAGCGTGACCGGAGCCCACGAAGGCCGTGAACGCGGCGTCGCCGTGCCAGCCGTCGATGATCGCGCCGGCGTCGATGGAGATGATGTCCCCGTCCTTGAGGACCACCTCGTCGGACGGGATGCCGTGGACCACGACCTCGTTCACCGACGTACAGATCGTCGCGGGGAAGCCGCCGTAGCCGAGGAAGTTCGGCTTGGCGTTGTGTTCGGCGAGCACCTTGCGGGCGACCTGGTCCAGATCCCTCGTCGTCGCCCCGGGCACCGCGGCCTCACGGGTCGCCGCGTGCATGGCCGCGACGACCAGCCCCGCCTCACGCATCTTGGCGATCTGCTCGGGGCTCTTGATCTGCACCATGGGATCTACGGCCTTTCTGGACCTTCGGGGGAGACGAACGCCTTCAACGATACGGGGCCGCGCACCGACCCCGCCCACACAGCAGCCGCGGCCCCCGAGGGGAACCGCGGCCGTAGCTGTGCACGGACGACTACTTGTCGTCCTCGCCACGCTTCAGCGCCTCCATGGCGCGCGCCGTGACGTCCTCCACCTTGCCGAGCGCGGAGATCGTGACCACCAGGCCCTGGGCCTTGTAGTAGTCGATGATCGGCTCGGTCTGGGTGTGGTACACCTCCAGCCGCGTGCGGACCGTCTCCTCGGAGTCGTCGTCCCGCTGGTACAGCTCGCCGCCGCAGACGTCGCAGACGCCGTCCTTGGCCGGCTGCTTGTACGTCACGTGGAAGACGTGCGAGGAGTCGTTGCGGCAGATGCGGCGGCCGGCGATGCGCTTGACCACCTCGTCCTCGGGGACCTCGAGGTCCAGCACCGCGTCGAGCTGCATGCTCTCGGTCTCGAGCAGCTCGTCGAGGGCCTCGGCCTGCGAGACATTGCGGGGGAAGCCGTCCAGCAGAAAACCGTTCTCGGCGTCCGGCTGCTCCATGCGGTCCTTCGCCATCGCGATGGTGACCTCGTCGGGCACGAGATTGCCCGCGTCCATGTAGGACTTCGCCAGTTTGCCGAGTTCCGTCTGCCGGCTGATGTTGGCCCGGAACAGGTCGCCCGTGGAGATGTGCGGGATCGACAGGTTCTTGGCCAGGAACGCGGCCTGCGTTCCCTTGCCGGCACCCGGCGGCCCGACGAGGACGATACGCATCAGCGGAGGAACCCTTCGTAATTGCGCTGCTGGAGCTGGCTCTCGATCTGCTTCACGGTCTCGAGACCGACACCCACGATGATCAGGATGCTGGTCCCGCCGAACGGGAAGTTCTGGTTTGCCCCGAAACCAGCCAACGCCATCGTCGGCACGAGAGCGATCAGCCCCAAGTACAGCGAACCCGGCCAGGTGATCCGGTTGAGTACGTAGCTCAGGTACTCAGCGGTCGGTCGGCCAGCCCGGATGCCCGGGATGAAGCCACCATACTTCTTCATGTTGTCGGCGACTTCTTCGGGGTTGAAGGAGATCGCCACATAGAAGAACGCGAAGAAAACGATCAGCAGGAAGTACGTGATGATGTAGTACGGGTGGTCGCCCTTGACGAAGTGTTGCTCGATCCAGGTCTTCCAGCCCGAGGTGCCTCCGGCGAACTGAGCGATCAGCGCCGGGATGTAGAGCAGCGACGAGGCGAAGATGACGGGGATCACACCCGCCTGGTTCACCTTGAGCGGGATGTAGGTGGACGTACCGCCGTAGGAACGACGGCCGATCATGCGCTTGGCGTACTGCACCGGGATCCGGCGCTGGGCCTGCTCGACGAAGACCACCAGGCCGACCATGGCGAAGCCGACCAGGATGACCGTGCCGAACTCGATCCAGCCGCCGGCCAGGGAGCCCTCCTGCTTGATGGCCCACAGGGCGGACGGGAAGGTGGCGGCGATCGAGATGAACATCAGGATCGACATGCCGTTGCCGATGCCGCGGTCGGTGATGAGCTCACCGAGCCACATCACGGCCGCCGTACCGGCGGTCATGGTGATGACCATGGTGATGGTGACGAAGATCGACTGGTCGGGGACGATCTGGCTGGCCACCGGGCAGTTCTGGAACAGAGCGCCGCTGCGGGCGGTGGCTACGAGGCCGGTGCCCTGGAGAATCGCCAGGGCGATCGTCAGGTAACGGGTGTACTGCGTGATCTTCGCCGTACCGGCCTGGCCCTCCTTCTTCAGGGCTTCCAGGCGCGGGATCACCACGGTCAGCAGCTGCAGAATGATGCTCGCCGTGATGTACGGCATGATGCCCAGCGCGAAGATCGTGATCTGCAACAGCGCGCCGCCGCTGAACATGTTGACCAGGCCGAAGAGACCCTGGTTGGCCTCGGCCTGGTCGATACAGGTCTGGACGTTCCGGTAGTCGACGCCTGGGATCGGGATGTGCGTACCGACCCGGTAGACCACGATGATGCCGAGCGTGAAGAGCAGCTTCTTGCGCAGGTCGGGCGTCTTGAACGCCCGGGCGAACGCGGTGAGCACGGTGCCTCCTGCGACCCCCGCGCAACTGCGTCAAGGGTGACGGTCTTGAGGTTCGACGAATAGGTAACGGTCAACTGCCGCTCAGAGTGCCCGAAGTGAAGCACCCTGTGAAAAGAGGGCAGTGCAAGCCACCTTACCGGCGAGACTGCCGCCCTAGGAACGACCAACCGGGGATACCCCATTTGTGGGGTATCCCCGGTCGGGATCGCTCAGGTCATCGAGACGCCTGTGGTGTTCAGACGAGCTCGGTGACAGTACCGCCGGCGGCGGTGATCTTCTCCTTGGCGGAGCCGGAGACGGCGTCGACCGTCACCTGCAGCGCCACGGAGATCTCGCCCTGGCCGAGGACCTTGACGAGGCTGTTCTTGCGAACGGCCCCCTTGGCCACCAGACCCTCGACGGTGACCTCGCCACCCTCGGGGTAGAGCGCGGCCAGCTTGTCGAGGTTCACGACCTGGAACTCGGTCTTGAACGGGTTCTTGAAGCCCTTCAGCTTCGGGAGACGCATGTGGAGGGGCATCTGGCCACCCTCGAAGCGCTCCGGAACCTGGTAACGGGCCTTCGTGCCCTTGGTACCACGACCGGCCGTCTTACCCTTCGACGCCTCACCACGACCGACACGGGTCTTGGCGGTCTTGGCGCCCGGGGCGGGACGGAGGTTGTGGATCTTGAGCGGGTTCTGCTCCGCCATGATCAGTCGACCTCCTCGACCGTCACGAGGTGGCGGACGGTGTGCACCATGCCGCGGAACTCGGGGCGGTCCTCCTTGACGACCTGCGTGTTGATGCCCTTGAGACCAAGGGAACGCAGGGTGTCACGGTGGTTCTGCTTGCTGCCGATGTACGACTTCGTCTGCGTGATCTTGAGCTGAGCCATTACGCAGCACCAGCCCCGGCACGCGCACGCAGCAGAGCCGCGGGAGCGACGTCCTCGAGGGGCAGACCACGGCGAGCCGCGATCTCCTCGGGACGCTGCAGGCCCTTCAGGGCCTCCACGGTCGCGTGCACGATGTTGATCGCGTTCGACGAGCCGAGGGACTTCGACAGCACGTCGTGGATACCGGCGCACTCCAGGACGGCACGCACGGGACCACCGGCGATAACACCGGTACCCGGCGAAGCCGGCTTGAGGAGAACGACGCCGGCAGCCTTCTCACCCGTGATCGGGTGCGGGATGGTGCCCTGGATGCGGGGGACCTTGAAGAAGTGCTTCTTGGCCTCCTCAACACCCTTGGCGATGGCGGCCGGCACCTCCTTGGCCTTGCCGTATCCGACACCCACGGTGCCGTCACCGTCGCCCACCACGACCAGCGCGGTGAAGCTGAAGCGACGACCACCCTTCACAACCTTGGCGACGCGGTTGATCGCGACAACGCGCTCAACGTACGCGGTCTTCTCGGCGGCAGCAGCGCCGCCGTCACGGCCCTTCCGGTCCCGCCGCTCGCCGCCACCGGCACCGCCACCGCGGCGCTGGGGTCCAGCCATTGGAATTACCTCTCTCTGTTTCCGCTAGCTACGGAACCGACTCAGAACTTGAGTCCGGCCTCGCGGGCGGCGTCCGCCAGGGCGGCGATGCGCCCCGCGTACTGGTTACCACCACGGTCGAACACGACGGCCTCGACACCGGCGGCCTTGGCGCGCTCGGCGACCAGGGCGCCGACCTGCTTGGCCTGCGCGGACTTGTCGCCCTCGCCACCGCGGATCGAGGTGTCCAGGGTGGACGCCGACGCCAGGGTGTGACCCTTGATGTCGTCGATCACCTGGGCCACGATGTGGCGGTTCGAGCGGGTAACGACCAGACGCGGACGCTCCGCCGTTCCGTTGATGTGCTTACGGATCCGGATGTGGCGGCGCTTGATCGCGGCGCGCTTGTAGGCGTCGCCCTTAAGGATCTTCTGTCCGTATGCCATGGCTTACTTACCCGCCTTTCCGACCTTGCGGCGGATGACTTCGCCCTCGTACTTGACGCCCTTGGCCTTGTACGGGTCGGGCTTGCGCAGCTTGCGGATGTTGGCCGCAACCTCGCCGACCTTCTGCTTGTCGATGCCCTCGACCGAGAAACGGGTCGGGGACTCCACCTTGAAGGTGATGCCCTCGGGGGCCTCGACCAGGATCGGGTGGCTGTAGCCCAGGGAGAACTCCAGGTTGGAGCCCTTGGCCACGACACGGTAACCGACACCGCTGATTTCGAGCTTCTTGACGTATCCCGTGGTCACACCGGTGATCATGTTCGCCACCAGCGTGCGGGACAGGCCGTGCAGGGCCTTGCTCTGCCGCTCGTCGTTCGGCCGCAGCACCTGAAGGGTGCCGTCCTCGGCCTTAGCGATGTCGATCGGCGCGATGACGGTGTGGGTCAGTTCGCCCTTGGGGCCCTTGACCGCGACCGTACGGCCGTCGATGGTGACGTCCACGCCGGCGGGAACCGGGATGGGGAGCTTGCCGATACGCGACATTGCTGTCTCTCCTCCGTTCCCGAATTACCAGACGTAGGCGAGGACTTCCCCACCCACGCCCTTCTTCTGCGCCTGCTGGCCGGTCAGGAGCCCGTGCGACGTGGAGATGATGGCCACGCCCAGGCCGCCCAGAACCTTCGGCAGGTTGGTGGACTTCGCGTACACCCGGAGACCGGGCTTGGAGATCCGCTTGATGCCCGCGATGGAGCGCTCACGGTTGGGGCCGAACTTCAGCTCCAGGACGAGGTTCTTGCCGACCTCGGCGTCCTCGACCTTCCAGCCCGTGATGAAGCCCTCCTGCTGGAGGATCTCCGCGATGTGCGACTTGATCTTGGACGCCGGCATCGTCACGGAGTCGTGGTACGCCGAGTTCGCGTTCCGCAGACGCGTCAGCATGTCTGCGATCGGATCAGTCATGGTCATGAATTGGCCTGTGGCCTCTCTCGCCGGGGTTTCCTGGTGCGCCATCCCTCTCCCCGATCCGAGACGGGACGGGTGCGGCGCGGTGGACCTACGGCGTAGTAAGTCGTAAGGGCGGCGGCAGACGCCCAACCCCACAAGCCTAAGGCATGTGGGCTGGGCGTCCTGCCGCCCCAGATGCTTACCGAGAGCCCTGCAAATCCCCTATTCGGGGGATTACCAGGAGCTCTTGGTCACGCCCGGCAGCTCGCCACGGTGAGCCATCTCACGAAGGCACACGCGGCACAGGCCGAACTTGCGGTACACGGAGTGCGGGCGGCCGCAGCGCTGGCAGCGGGTGTAGCCACGCACACCGAACTTGGGCTTGCGAGCAGCCTTAGCGATCAGAGCCTTCTTCGCCATCTCGCTCACGCCTCCTTGAAGGGGAAGCCGAGGTGACGAAGGAGCGCGCGGCCCTCAGCGTCGTTGGTCGCCGTGGTCACCACGGTGATGTCCATACCCCGGGTGCGGTCGATCTTGTCCTGGTCGATCTCGTGGAACATGACCTGCTCCGTGAGACCGAAGGTGTAGTTGCCACGGCCGTCGAACTGCTTGGGGGACAGGCCGCGGAAGTCGCGGATGCGCGGCAGCGCGAGCGACAGGGTGCGGTCCAGGAACTCCCACATGCGGTCGCCACGGAGCGTGACGTGGGCACCGATCGGCTGGCCCTCACGCAGCTTGAACTGCGCGATGGACTTGCGGGCCTTGGTGACGGCCGGCTTCTGACCGGTGATCGTGGTGAGGTCGCGGATGGCGCCCTCGATCAGCTTGGAGTCGCGGGCGGCGTCGCCCACACCCATGTTGACCACGATCTTGACGAGACCGGGGATCTGCATGACGTTCTCGTACTTGAACTCGTCACGCAGCTTGCCCGTGATCTCCTCACGGTACTTCTGCTTCAGACGCGGGCTGGTGGTGGTCGTCATCAGATGTCCTCACCCGTCCGCTTGGCAACGCGGATCTTGTTGCCTTCGTCGTCGAAGCGGTAACCGACGCGGGTCACGACCTTGTTGCCGTCCTTCTCCACGACCAGCTGGACGTTGGAGACGTGGATCGGCGCCTCGGTGGTGACGATGCCGCCGGCCTGCGAACCGCGAGCCGTCGGACCGGCCTTGGTGTGCTTCTTGACCCGGTTGACACCCTCGACCAGGACGCGGTCCTCGCGGGGGAAGGCCGCGATGACCTTGCCCTGCTTGCCCTTGTCCTTACCGGTGATGACCTGAACCAGGTCGCCCTTCTTGATCTTCATGCTCACAGCACCTCCGGCGCGAGGGAGATGATCTTCATGAACTTCTTCTCGCGCAGCTCCCGGCCCACCGGGCCGAAGATACGGGTGCCACGAGGGTCGCCGTCGTTCTTGAGAATGACGGCGGCGTTCTCGTCGAAGCGGATGTACGAGCCGTCCGGACGGCGGCGCTCCTTGACGGTGCGAACGATGACCGCCTTGATGACGTCACCCTTCTTCACGTTGCCGCCGGGGATCGCGTCCTTGACGGTGGCGACGATGACGTCACCGATACCCGCGTAGCGGCGACCGGAGCCGCCGAGCACACGGATGCAAAGGATCTCCTTCGCACCAGTGTTGTCGGCGACACGCAGTCGCGACTCCTGCTGGATCACGTCTATCTCCTGATTGTCTGCCGGTTCCCGGGGCGGGGTCACACTTACACACGCGACCCCGCCCCGAGCCTGGCGGAACGATTCCTAGGGGGTCCCCCTAGGAGGGATTACTTGGCCTTCTCGAGGATCTCGACGACGCGCCAGCGCTTGGTCGCGGACAGCGGCCGGGTCTCCATGAGGAGGACGCGGTCGCCGACACCCGCGGCGTTCTGCTCGTCGTGGGCCTTGAGCTTGTTGGTACGGCGGATGACCTTGCCGTACAGCGCGTGCTTGACGCGGTCCTCGACGGCGACGACGACGGTCTTGTCCATCTTGTCGCTGACGACCAGGCCCTCGCGGGTCTTGCGGAAACCGCGGTCCGTCTTGGTCTCTTCAGTCACGTTGCTCTCGCTCATCAGGCGCTCTCCACCGTCTCGATGCCCAGCTCGCGCTCACGCATCAGGGTGTAGATCCGCGCGATGTCCTTGCGGACGGCCTTGAGCCGACCGTGGTTCTCGAGCTGACCCGTCGCCGCCTGGAAGCGGAGGTTGAACAGCTCTTCCTTGGCCTCGCGGAGCTTCGCGAGAAGCTCCTCGTTGCCCAGCTCGCGCAGCTCAGACGCCTTGGTACCGGCCGACATCACGCTTCACCTGCCTCGCGCTTGACGATCTTGCACTTCATCGGCAGCTTGTGAGCCGCACGGGTCAGAGCCTCGCGCGCGATCTTCTCGTTGGGGTACGACAGCTCGAACATCACACGTCCGGGCTTGACGTTGGCGATCCACCACTCAGGAGAACCCTTACCGGAACCCATGCGGGTCTCGGCGGGCTTCTTGGTGAGGGGGCGGTCCGGGTAGATGTTGATCCAGACCTTGCCGCCACGCTTGATGTGGCGGGTCATCGCGATACGAGCCGCCTCGATCTGGCGGTTCGTCACGTAGGCCGGGGTCAGCGCCTGGATGCCGTACTCGCCGAACGCAACCTGCGTGCCACCCTTGGACATGCCGTTGCGCTTGGGGTGGTGCTGCTTGCGGTGCTTGACCCTACGGGGGATCAGCATGACGGTCAGGCCTCCGTTCCGGTGCTCTCAGCCGGAGCGGCGGCGGGAGCCTCGGCCTTGGGGGCCTCGGCGCCGGCAGCCTGCTGCGGCTTACGACCGCGCCCGCCACGCTCGCCACCGCGGCCACCACGGGCCGGGCGGTCGGCGCCACCACGGGCCGGGCGGTTACCCGCACGGGCCGCGGCGTTCTCGGCGCGGACCTCGGCGATGTTCTTGACGTCGCCCTTGTAGATCCAGACCTTCACGCCGATGCGGCCGAAGGTCGTCTTGGCCTCGAAGAAGCCGTAGTCCACGTTCGCGCGGAGCGTGTGCAGGGGCACACGGCCCTCGCGGTAGAACTCCGAGCGGGACATCTCGGCGCCACCGAGGCGGCCACCGCACTGGATCTTGATGCCCTTGGCGCCGGCCTTCATCGCCGACTGCATGCTCTTACGCATGGCGCGGCGGAAGGAGACGCGGGAGGAGAGCTGCTCGGCGACGGCCTGGGCAACCAGCTGAGCGTCGGTCTCGGGGTTCTTGACCTCGAGGATGTTCAGCTGGACCTGCTTGCCGGTGAGCTTCTCGAGGTCACCGCGGATGCGGTCGGCCTCGGCGCCGCGGCGGCCGATGACGATGCCCGGACGAGCGGTGTGGATGTCCACACGCACGCGGTCACGGGTGCGCTCGATCTCAACCTTCGAGATGCCGGCGCGCTCCATGCCGGACGTCATCATCCGACGGATGGCGACGTCTTCCTTGACGTAGTCCTTGTACAGCTTGTCGGCGTACCAACGCGACTTGAAGTCGGTCGTGACACCGAGCCGGAACCCGTGCGGGTTTACCTTCTGGCCCATTACCGGGTTCCTTCCTTGCTGCTGACGACCACGGTGATGTGGCTGGTCCGCTTGCGGATCCGGTAGGCACGGCCCTGGGCGCGCGGCCGGAACCGCTTCAGGGTCGGGCCCTCGTCGACGTAGGCCTCGGAGACGAAGAGGCTGTCGACATCGGTGTGGTCGTAGTTGTGCGCGGCGTTGGCGATGGCGCTGTCAAGCACCTTGCCGACCGGCTGGCTCGCGGCCTGCGGGGCGAAACGCAGGACCGCCTGAGCCTCCGTGGCGTTCAGGCCACGGATGAGGTCCACCACGCGGCGGGCCTTCATGGGCGTGACGCGGATGTACCGCGCCTGGGCCCTGGCTTCCATGGTTGTCCTTCCAGTGTCTGTCATGGTCATTCCACCCCGCGCTTAGCGGCGCTTCGACTTCCGGTCGTCCTTGACGTGACCCCGGAAGGTGCGCGTCGGCGAGAACTCGCCGAGCTTGTGGCCGACCATCGACTCGGTGACGAACACCGGAATGTGGGTCTTGCCGTTGTGCACCGCGAGCGTGTGGCCGAGCATGGCCGGCACGATCATGGAGCGACGGGACCAGGTCTTGATGACGTTCTTGGTGCCGGCTTCGTTCTGGGCGTCCACCTTCTTGATCAGGTGGTCGTCGACGAAGGGCCCCTTCTTCAAGCTACGAGGCATCTCAACCCGTCCTTAGCGCTTCTTGTTCGTCTTGCGGCGGCGGACGATGTACTTGTTCGACGCCTTCTTGGGCGAACGAGTACGGCCTTCCTTCTTGCCCCAGGGGGACACCGGGTGACGACCACCCGAGGTACGGCCTTCGCCACCACCGTGCGGGTGGTCCACCGGGTTCATGACCACACCACGCACGGTCGGGCGAACGCCCAGCCAGCGCTTACGGCCCGCCTTACCCCAGTTGATGTTGCTCTGCTCGGCGTTGCCCACCTCGCCGACCGTGGCGCGGCAGCGCTGGTCGACCAGGCGGATCTCACCGGACGGCATGCGGAGGTGGGCCATGGAGCCCTCCTTCGCGAGCAGCTGCACGGAGGCGCCGGCGGAGCGGGCGAACTTCGCGCCGCCGCCCGGACGCAGCTCGATGGCGTGCAGCGTGGTACCGACCGGGATGTTACGCAGGGCAAGGTTGTTGCCCGGCTTGATGTCGGCCCCGGGACCGTTCTCGACGCGGTCACCCTGCTGCAGGTTGCGCGGGGCGAGGATGTAGCGCTTCTCGCCGTCGGCGTAGTGCAGCAGCGCGATGCGCGCGGTGCGGTTGGGGTCGTACTCGATGTGCGCGACCTTCGCCGGCACGCCGTCCTTGTCGTGACGACGGAAGTCGATCACGCGGTAGGCGCGCTTGTGGCCACCGCCCTGGTGGCGGACGGTCACACGACCGGAGTTGTTACGGCCACCCTTGCTGTGCAGGGGGCGGACCAACGACTTCTCCGGCGTGGACCGCGTGACCTCGACGAAGTCGGCGACGCTGGAGCCGCGACGGCCCGGCGTAGTCGGCTTGTACTTGCGGATTCCCATTTCTCAGTCCTCGTCCGATATCGGACGATCCGGACCGCCCTTAGGCGGTCGGACCGCCGAAGATGTCGATACGGTCGCCCTCAGCGAGGGTCACGATCGCGCGCTTGGTGGACGCGCGCTGGCCGAAGCCGGTGCGGGTCCGCTTGCGCTTGCCCTGGCGGTTGATCGTGTTGACCCCGGTGACCTTGACCGAGAAGACCGCCTGGACGGCCTGCTTGATCTGGGTCTTGTTGGCGCTCGGGTCCACGACGAACGTGTACTTGCCCTCGTCGAGAAGCGCGTAGCTCTTCTCGGAGACGACCGGCTTGAGCAGCACGTCACGGGGGTCCGTGAAGGACTTGCTCAGCGGGGTCTCGACGGTGTTCTTGCCCTCGGCGGCGTGGCGGCGCGCCTTGGCGACGCGCGCGGCCTTGGCCTTCTTCGCCGCCTTGGAGGCGATAGCGGGGTGACGGATAGCCATCAGACCTCGCTCCCTTCGGTGTCATTGGCCTTCGGGCCGGACACGAAGGACTCGAAGGCGGCCTTGGTGAAGACCACGTCGTCCGAGACGAGAACGTCGTACGTGTTCAGCTGGCCCGGCTCCAGGATGTGGATCTGGGGCAGGTTGCGGGCGGACAGCCACGCGGCCTCGTCGGCGCGGTCGACGACCAGGAGCAGGTTCTTGCGCTCCGAGATCTTGCCGAACAGCGTCTTGGCGGCCTTCGTCGACGGGTTGTCACCCTCGACGACGCCGGAGACGACGTGGATGCGGTTGTGGCGGGCCCGGTCGGTGAGGGCGTGGCGCAGGGCCGCGGCCTTCATCTTCTTCGGGGTCCGCTGCGAGTAGTCACGCGGCACGGGACCGTGCACGACGCCACCACCGGCGAACTGCGGCGCGCGGGTCGAGCCCTGACGGGCGCGGCCGGTGCCCTTCTGGCGGTACGGCTTCTTGCCGCCACCACGGACTTCACCGCGACGCTTGGTCTTGTGCGTGCCCTGGCGGGCAGCGGCGTTCTGCGCGACGACGACCTGGTGGATCAGCGGGATGCTGATCTTCTCCACGCCGAAGATCTCCGCGGGGAGCTCGACGCTACCGGTCTTCTCGCCTGCAGGCGAAAGGATGTCAACAGTGCTCATCGGTACCTCAGGCCCCCTTGGCCGCGGTGCGGACCAGGACGAGGCCGCCGTTCGGACCGGGAACCGCGCCCTTGATGAGCAGCAGACCCTTCTCCGCGTCAACGGCGTGGACGGTCAGGTTCTGGGTGGTGACACGCTCGTTGCCCATGCGACCCGCCATACGGAGGCCCTTGAACACGCGGCCCGGGGTGGCGCAGCCACCGATGGAACCGGGCGAGCGGTGCTTGCGCTGGGTGCCGTGTCCGGCGCCGAGGCCCTTGAAGTTGTGACGCTTCATGACACCGGCGAAGCCCTTGCCCTTGCTCTTGCCGGTCACGTCGACCTTGAGGCCGGCCTCGAACACCTCAGCGGTGATCTCCTGGCCGAGGGTGTACTCGCTGGCGTCAGCGGTACGGATCTCGACGAGGTGGCGGCGGGGAGTGACGTCGGCCTTGGCGAAGTGGCCCTTGAGGGGCTTGTTCACCTTGCGCGGGTCGATCTCGCCGAACGCGATCTGGACGGACTCGTAGCCGTCGACGTCGTTCGTACGGACCTGGGTGACGACGTTGGGGCCGGCCTTGACGACGGTGACCGGAACAACACGGTTGTTCGCGTCCCACACCTGCGTCATGCCGAGCTTCTCGCCCAGGATGCCCTTGATCTGCTTAGCCATTCTCAGATCACCGGCCTTCAGAGCTTGATCTCGATGTCGACACCGGCCGGGAGGTCGAGTCGCATCAGAGAGTCAACGGTCTTGGGGGTCGGGTCGAGGATGTCGATCAGGCGCTTGTGCGTGCGCATCTCGAAGTGCTCGCGCGAGTCCTTGTACTTGTGCGGCGACTTGATGACGCAGTACACGTTCTTCTCAGTGGGCAGCGGCACCGGGCCCGCGACCGACGCACCAGTGCGGGTCACCGTCTCGACGATCTTCTTCGCCGAGGAGTCGATGACCTCGTGGTCGTAGGCCTTGAGCCGGATGCGGATCTTCTGTCCCGCCATGGCTACTCAGTAGTCCTGTCTCTCTTACGCTCTGGAACCCGGTGGATTCCTTCTGCTGCCTTCGTTCCTCCGACCCACGCGGTCGGGCGTGTCGCACTGCCGCTGACACAGATGTCCCTTGTTCGAACATCCCTGCTGGGAATGCACACGGCCCTTCCGGAACCGCAGGCCGGGGGCGAAGGCCCACCGGGTGCCTGGTCGGTGCCGCGCTGACACTTCCCGGAAGATTCCCGTACGTCCGCCCCAGCGCTGCCGTGGTGGCAGTTAGGGCGACGAGTACTGTGGGACTCGCTTCCGGTCCCCCCGGCGGGAGGCGCGCAGCATCAACACTCGACCGAGCAACTCGGACAGTCTGCCATATGGGGCGGCGGCTACGCCAATCGAGCCGAGGAGAATACCCCGGGGGTGACGGAGGTCAAACACAAGGCCGGACCAGCCCGGGCCGCTCCCCTCGCAGGAGCCGCTCCAGCTCCGCGTCGTAGGCCCTGTGGCCGGGCCTTCCCCCACTCGGGCGCATCGGACGCCGGGTGCAGGATGCCGGGCAGGTGGGCGACGCGCCACGTGCGGTGGACGTCGGCGGGGGCGATCCCGGCACGGCCCGGTGCGGCGAGGCCGCATGCGACCCGGAGGATCTCCGCGACCCTGGCGGCCCCCTCCCCCGGCTCGGTGCCGGCGGCGAGGGCAGCGGTGACGAGGCCCTCAAGCAGCCGGGTCAGCTGAAGATCGGCCCCCGATGCGGCACATGCGCCGCACCAGCTCGGACTCCTCCAGGCGCTCCGGGGGCTGGGGGACGCCGGTGATCCCCTCGGACCAGAGCAGCAGGGAGGCCGCGGGCACGTCGTGGTCCGCGAAGTACCCGAGCTCGTCGGCGACGGCCATGACCTCTCCGGAGAACCGCCCGACCACCCGGACGCCCTCCAGGAGACGGCGCAGATCGTCCTGCCAGGATTCGAGGAATGCCCCGACCGAGACGTCGGGGAGCAGCCAGGTTCCGGTAGCCCGGACGGCACCGATCTCCACGACGCCTCCCAGGGCGGCGAAGACAGCCCGCGCCATGGGCTCGGCTCGGGCCGGGGGGACCCGGCCGTCGCCCCACTCCAGGCTGCGCGTCAGAGCCACTCCCCCGCGTCGTCCTGCTCGCCTGTGTCGTGGCCCCGCATCACGACCACCAGCTGAACGGGTGCGTCGGTGTCGTCATGCTTGACGCCGGCCAGGAGGACCTTGTCCCCGATCCGCCAGGCGGTGTGATCGATGTAGTCCGCCCCGTCCGTCAGGTCCTCGTCCACGGTCTCGAGGCGCGCCCCGAGCACTCCCGACTCCAACTGGTCGGCAACCCGGGGGAGTTCGGCGGAAGCGGCGTCGTACAGCTCGTCGATGTAGGTGTCCGGGTCCGGCCGCTCGTCCTCGACCTCCCGGTACCAGAGCGTGAACTCGACCTCCACCGGGCCGTCGCCCTGGATCCAGGCGTGCGCGTCATCGCGGCGCCACGTCGTCGCCCATTCCGTCGCCGGGTTCCTGCGCTCGCCTTCCCAGCCGGAGGCGACGAGAACGGCGGCCACCGCTGGGCCGGTGAGTTCGTCGAGTTCGGACAGCTGACCCAGTTCCGCGCTTACGTCAACCATTTACTCATTCCGCTCATACCGTTTCGCCCTCGGGGCCCTCCCCCTCGCTCCTGGCGGGAGGACCAGTTGTCCACCGGAGTCGTACGCGTAGCTCTCGGTCCACGACCCCGCACGGACACCGGTGGCCCGGCCCTTGGCGTCCAGCTCATAGAGCTTCCTGCCGTCTTCGGCGTCGATCGTCTCGACGGGACCGCCTGCGCTGTGTACGTACCGGCGGTCGACGGACGGCTTCCCCAAGGCGGCATGGTCCGCCATGCCGTACGGCGGAAAGGCGGGCCTCAGCTCCACGAGATCGACCACCAAGAGCCTGCCATGCACCCCGGGCACCCTCAGGCGTGGATCGCAGGATGTCAGGCGACGGTCGGCCGGATCCTGCTGGTGAGCCTCTGCAGTGCCTCGTCGGGTGTGGGAGCCAGCAGCCAGACACTGTCCATGCCGGCGAAGACCGAGCCGTCCTCCGCCATGGCCAGGTACTGATTCCCGCGGTCGCGCATGCCGATGGGGTACAGGTCGACGCCTGCCTGCTCGGCCAGATCGTCGATGATCTCCGCGTCCCAGAACGCCAGCAGCGGATCCAGCGAGAACTCCATCCACGGCATCGAGTCCCATGGCTCACGGTAGGGCGCCCCGACGGCACCGAACTCCGACAGGAACCGTCGTGCCGCGTCGTGCATCTCGAACTCGCCGGTCTGCAGAAGGATGCCCTCCCAGGTGTCCGTAGGGACCGACCGGCCCGGGAACCAACCGCCCGCCCGCAGCACCCGTTCCGTCTCCTCGGACCAGCGCTTCCCGGCGTCCGGGCCGGTCTCCATGGTGTGCAGCCGCTTCCAGAATGGGTGCTCGGGCGCCGGAGCAGCGGGCACCCAGAGGACGGACTGGGCGCCCTGCACACCGACCAGACGGTCCAGCGCCTGATCGGGGGTTGAGGCAAGCAGTTCCACGCGGTCCCTTACAAGGTGGAGTGCCCCGTCCTCGGTGATGCCGACGAAGCTGGCGCCTTCATCGGCCGTGCCCACGGGGCAGAGGGACGCCCTCGCTTCCCGGCTCGCCTTCGCGAACCGCTCGTCCTGCCACTGGGCACGGAGGGGATCGAACCGGATGGCGGACGACGTGGTGATCGAATCGGCGGGCCAGCCGTAGGTCACCAGCCCGCCGAATTCCGAGAGAAACCGGCGTGCCGCATCGTGAGCCACAAAGGCCCCGCGCTCGCTCAGAACCGACTCCCAGGTGATGGTCGGCACCGACCGCCCGGGGCGCCAGCCCGCACGGCGCAGTGCGTCTTCGGTCTGCGGGGACCAGTCCCGCGTGCAAGCGTCGCTCGGGGACCCTGCCAGGGCCGTCGACAGGCAGGTTTTCCTGCCGCTCCGGTGCGCCGGTCTCCCCGTTCGCTCGATCACGTGTGCGCACATCGTGCCACTACCTCTCCAGCGTCCAGAACGGTGAGTCCTTCGGAGGTCAGCCCCACGCCGAACGCAACCGACTCCCGCGTCCCGTACACCGCGTTGATTCTGGCGACCGCCTCCGCGCGGCCGATGCCGGCGCGTTCCACCAGTACGTCCGCCATCTCCCGGAAGTACACGAGCATCTCGTCGTCGAGGGGCATCACGAACTCCGTGCCGGTCGTGCCGGCCGTGGGCCACGCCCCGAATTCCACGAGCCGGCGCAGGCGCCGGACCTCTGCCACGAGCTCTGGCACCACCTGCCTGGCCATGGCGATGAACGCGGCGTTCTGGTCCCAGAGTCCGTCGGCGCAGTCGACGTAACGAGGTTGCTGGACGAGGGTGGCCGCGATCAGTTCCCGGTGGTCGAAGCCGGGCCATCGTTCGGCCCGGCCCGTGTCCGGCACCGTGCTGACCGCCACCAGGTTCATGGCATGGTCATCGTCCAGGTTCCTGACGTGCCACGGCCCCGGGGTGGCGGACCCGCACAGTTCCTCTATCGCGTCCAGGTCGAGTTCGTCGCGCGCCGCATCTGAGGTCATGCTCCAGTGTTGCGGCCCGGCAGCGGCGAACCGGCCGGGGGCTGCCCCCACCTCTGCCCTCCGGCCCGCCGGATGGCCCGCCCCCGCTCCCCCAGGCACCGTAGGGGCACCGACCACACAGCAGGGGGAACCCATCCGTGCGCACCACCACCGCCACCGTCACCGCCCTCGCCCTGGCCCTCGCCGCAGCCGCCACGGCGCCCGCCACGGCCGCCTCCACCCCCGGCAAGCCGGGCACCGACGGCCTCTGGCGCATGGACGGTTACGGCATCGTCCTCTCGCTCGACGGCGACACCCTCCAGGAGTTCCAGACGACGTCCGTCAGCTGCCTCAAGGGTGACAGTGCTCGGCGGACCGGCCCCGGCACGTACGCGACCCCTGACGGCACCACTTTGACCGTCCGGCCCGGCCCCGGCGCCGACCGCGCCACCCTGGGCTACGACACCTCGGTCGGACACCGCTCGCTGCGACGGATCCAGAAGCTGCCGACCGACTGCACCCGCCCCACCCCCAAGGACGCCCGCGCGGCCTTCGACGTCTTCTGGCACTCCTTCGCCGAGAACTACCCCTTCTTCGCCGCGAAGGGCGTCGACTGGCAGGCCATGAGGGCCCGTTACCGGCCCGAGGTGTTCGCGGACACCACCCGCAAGGAGCTCTTCGGCATCTTCAGCGACATGGTGCGGCCTCTCCACGACGCCCATGTCGCCGTCCTGGACGGAGACCAGGTCTTCGCCCAGGTGCGGCCCGGGACCGAGCCGCCCTCCCCCGAACTCGACGCCAAGGCAAAGAAGTTCATCGCCGAACGCGCCCTCGGGAATGCCCCGTACCGCCAGGACTTCGCCAACGGCCGCATCACCTACGCCGACCTCCCCGGCCGCGCGGATCGCCCTGCGGACCAGGGCTACCTCCGCATCTCCGGCTTCGCCGGCTACACCGCCGAGGACGCCCCCTACCCCGCCCATCTCGCCGAACTCGACAAGGCCCTGGACACGATCCTCACCCCCAGGCGCACCCACCGCCTCAAGGGCCTGATCATCGACCTGCGCATCAACGGCGGCGGCTCCGACGCCCTCGGCATCCACATCGCCGAGCGCCTCACGGACCGGCCCTACGTCGCCTACGCCAAGCGCGCCCGCAACCACCCCACCGACCCGGACCGGCACACCCGCCCCGAGCCCGTCCGGGTCGTACCGGCGGCCGGGCCCCGCTACACCGGCCCCATCGCCGTACTGACCTCGGGCACGACCGTCAGCGCCGGCGAGTCCTTCACGCAGGCCCTGATCGACCGGCCGGGCGGCACGGTTCGTATCGGGCAGCCGACCCAGGGCGTCTTCTCCGACGTCATGGAACGCAGCCTCCCCAACGGCATGACGGCGATCCTCCCCAACGAGGAGTTCCTCAACCGGTCGGGCCGGACCTACGACGGCACCGGCATCCCGCCCCACATCACCACGCCGGTGTTCACCAAGGAGGAGTTCACCGAGAAGCGAGACTCGGCGTTCGACCGAGCCGTGCGCGTCCTGCGGAACGACGGCTAGACAGAGGCCAGGAACTCCGACCAGGCCTCCGGCGTGAGCGCGAGCCGGGGGCCTTCGGTGTGCTTGGAGTCCCGGACGTGGACGGTGTGGGGGGCTATGGCGATCTCGACGCAGGACTCGCCGTTGGTACCGCTGCTGTAGCTGCTCTTGAACCAAGCCAGTTCAGCGTTGCGGATCATGTCTCTCCCAGCAGTGTCTCGATAAAGGCCAGCGACTCCCGGGGTGGGAGAGCCTGCGCCCGGAGGGTCCCATAGTGCAGCTCCAGGATGCGGAGTTGCCTCGGCTCAGAGACAGGTCGGCCGTTGTACAGACCGTCTGCGCGACCCACTGCCGTACCGTCCGGGAACTTCAGCAACTCGATCCGGCCATCCAGCCCTGGATGAGCGTCGCTGTTCGTCGGCATGACCTGAAGCGTGACGTTGTTCAAGCGCCCCACCTCCAGCAGACGTTCGAGCTGCTGCCGCCACACCATTGTGCCCCCGACTTGTCGACGTAGCGGTGCCTCTTCCAGGACGAAATGGACGGACGGAGCGGGGTCGCGTTCGAATACCGCCTGCCGGGCCAGACGAGCGGCCACCATTCGATCGATGTCGTCCGGCGAGTAGGACGGCTGCCACGCCTCGAACAAGGCCCGCGCATGCTGCGGCGTCTGTAACAGCCCATGGACGCTGTTGCACTCATACACCCCGATCTCCACCGCCTGCCCCTCCAACTTGGCAAGCTCGCGCACCTTCTTGGGATACCGAACCCTCTTCACGTCCTCCCAGGCCGCCGCGATCAGCCCACCCGCCCCCAGCACCTCATCGGCCCTGACCAGATAGTCCTGCCGAGGGATGCGCTTCCCTCCCTCGATCTTGTAGACCATGTCCTCGCCGTACCCGACCGCCGTCCCGAACTCGGCGGCTCGCATCCCCACCGCCTCACGCCGCAGCTTCAGCTGCCGCCCGACGGTCGCGATGACCGCGACACCCCACTCGTCATCGGGATCGACTTCCCAACCTGGCTCGTCCGCCTCGCCCTTGAGCCGCCCCGAGTCCGCCTCGACCGCCGTCATCCCGCACCCTTCCGCCGTCGAACGGCCGTGCCCAGCGCCCTACCCGTACACCCGGCCCTGACAGCCCGGACAGCGCCGGACAAGCTCCGGACAGTCACCGTACGCACCCGCTGAGTCACTGTTCACGGTAAGCGCGGACAGCCACGCTGAGTGACGTGAAGCAGAACTCCCCCGAACTCCGCTCCCCCGTCCGCAACTCCAGCCTCCAGCTCTCCGCCACCCCGCGCGGCGCCCGCCTGGCCCGCCTCCTCGCCGCCGAGCAGCTGCGTTCCTGGGGACTGCCGCTGGACCCTGCGCGGCAGGTCATCGCGGAGCTGTCGACCAACGCGGCGACACACGGCCGAACCCCCGGCCGCGACTTCCGCCTGCTCCTCTACGTCGTCGCCGGCACCCTCCGCATCGAGGTGACGGACACCCGCGCGGACCGCCTGCCGACAGCCCGCCCCGGCTTGGGGCTGCTCCTGGTCGACGCGCTGGCCGATCGCTGGGGCGTCACCCGGGGCCTGCCGCCCCGCAAGACGGTCTGGGCGGAGCTCGACCTCGCGCCGGAACCCGAAAGTGCGCGCTCCGGCGGTACAGGCGCCTTCCTCCAAGGACCACAGGGGTGAAAGAACCCGGCCAAACCCCACCCTTCCCCCCAGCCGCAGGGCTGCCTCACTCTCGCGGGTGAACATCACCAACTCAGCTGGATTCGGGGGCCCTTGCCTGCCCTACGCTCAGCGCAACACGTCACGACACAGCCGCAGACATGCGACGGCCCCCGCCGGGACGGGCAATCCCAAGGCGAGGGCCTGACCACCGAGGAAGAAGAGCCTTCCTGATGGATACGCAGAACCCTAACGTGCCCTCGCACGCCCACACCCGGGTTGCCGGAAAGAAGCACCCGAACCGGCGGCACCCCCACTCCGGCCTGGTGCACGACAACGCCCGCCACACCACCCGCTTCACGGTGATCGGCAACCACCTGGCCCAGCACCCGGAGCTGTCCCTGCTCGCGATCGGGCTGTCGGTGCACATCCAGTCGCTCCCGGCGGGCGCCCGCATCGACATCAAGTCCCTTGCCGCCCGCTTCCCGGAGGGCACGACCCGTATCGCCGCGGCCCTGCGCGAGCTGGAGACGCACGGCTACCTGCGCCGCACCCGCGAGCGCGTCCCGGACGGCCGGATCATCACCCGCACGACCTCCTGCAACCAGCCGGGCCACAGCGGTACGGACACCCCGCGCCCCGCCCCGAGGAGGCGGACGAGGCAGCCCGGCGGCAAACCCCTCCCCGCGGTCCCGCGC
>NZ_JAIGQA010000060.1:0-38131 GCF_019733245.1 Streptomyces sp. WAC04114 | reverse complement strand
GGTCACGGGGCTTTCCGGGCTGACGGGGCTGGTGGTGGCGTCGGGCCACGACGGCCCGGTGGAGCTGCCGGGCCCGGTGGGACCGGTGGTGCCGTCGGGAGGCTTGGGACCCCTGTTGCTGTCGGGCCACGTGGGACCGGCGGTGCTGTCGGGCCTCGCTGGACCGGTGGCGTTCCCGGGTCCGCTCGGGCTCACGGGTTCACCTCGAAGGCGCGGGCGCGCCGGACCTGGTCCGGGTCGCTCATGGCGGCCTGGATCTCCTCCTGGCGGCCGTGGTCGACGAAGTGGTCGACCTTCACCTCGATGAAGAGCGCGTCCGCGCGCACCGCGACGGGCCCTTCGGGACCGCCGACGCGTCCGGTCGCGGTGGAGTAGATCTTCCGCCCGGCCACCGCCGTCACCTCCGCCTCCAGGTGCAGCGTGGTGCCGACGGGCACGGGCCGTACGAAGTCGGTCTCCAGCCGTCCGGTCACCGCGATCGTGCGCAGCAGCCAGTTCAGCGAGCCGAGCGTCTCGTCGAGGGCGGAGGCCAGCACGCCACCGTGCGCGAGGCCCGGGGCGCCCTGGTGGGCGGGCTGCACGGTGAACTCGGCGGTGAGCGACACGCCCTCGCCGGCCCGCGCCTCCAGGTGCAGCCCGTGCGGCTGCTCGCCGCCACAGCCGAAGCACTGGCCGTAGTGCGCGCCGAGGAGCTCGCCGGGCGCGGGTGCGTCCGGGTGTCGCACCGGTTGCACGGCGTCGGCCGGAGGCTGAAGGGCTGCGGAAGTACCACTCACAGCCGGAGACCTTACCCGCGCGTCGGCCCCTTCCCGACACCGTGTCAAGCTTGGCCTCATGCAGCTCTCCGCCGCCCCGTACGAAGAACGCCTCACCGCCCCGCGGACCTGGTGGCTGATCTCGTTCCTCGTGGGTGTCTCGATGGCCCTGGTCCTGCTCCCCTTCGGCACGCTGCCGATGCTCGGCGGCCTCGCCGGGGGCACCGCGGTCGCGGCCGTCGCCGCGAGCTCCTACGGCTCGGTCCGCATCCGCGTGGTCGGGGACTCCCTGATCGCGGGCGAGGCCAAGATCCCGCTGACGGCACTGGGCGAGGCGGAGGTGCTGGACGCGGAGGAGGCCCGTGCCTGGCGCACCTACAAGGCCGATCCGCGCGCCTTCCTCCTGCTGCGCGCGTACATCCCCACGGCCCTGCGCGTGGAGGTCACGGACCCGCAGGATCCGACTCCGTACCTGTACCTGTCGACGCGTGAGCCGGAGCGGCTGGCGCAGGCGCTGCGGACGGGGACGTCGGCGTAGCACACCTGCGCGGGGTGTCACCCGGCCGCTGTGCGACGGCCGGCCGGTCCCGGCGTCCGTCGCCGTATCGCCCGGCGTGTCCGTCGTCGCCGCGCTACCCGCCGTGTCCGCCGTCGGGCCGGTGGCCCTCGTGGCGGCCCAGGGGGTCTTTGGTGATCTCACCCATCTCCAGGGCGTCCGCCGGACGTTCCAGCGCGGGGAGCGCCTCCAGGGCCTCCCAGGGCACCTGGATCTTGCGCAGGTCCCGGCGGATCCGGCCGGCGAGCTTTCTCGTCTCGCCGCGGTTCATGACCGCTCCCACGGCGGCGCCCACCAGGAACGGCATCAGGTTCGGCATGCCGCGGACCATGCGCTTCATGATCCGCTGACGCAGTTCGCGCTTCATGCGGCTGTTCAGCGCCACGCTGAGCGTCGACGGCTTGGTCTGGTCGATGCCGCGCTCTCCCGACCAGGAGTCGAGGTACGCGGTGCTGCGCTGCTTGAGGTTGCCGGGCGGCCGCACGCCGTAGACCTCGTGGAGTTCGGCGATCAGCTTCAGCTCGATCACCGCGACGCCGGTGACCTCGGCGGCCAGTTCTGTCGGCATAGCCGGGGGCACGGGGAGCATGGCGGCCGCGCCGACACCGGCTCCGACCGTCGCCGTCGCGTTCGCCGCGCCCGCCACGAGCTTGTCCGCGAGCTCCTCGGGCCCGAGGCCGGGGAACTGTCTGCGCAGCGTCGCCAGGTCCCGGACGGGGACGCGCGGGGCAAGCTCGATGATGCGGTCGGCGAGGTAGGCGAGTCCGGCCCGGGCCCGGTCGCCGCCCTTGCGGGCGCCTTCCCTGGCCCGCTCCCGGATCGCCCCCGCCCGCCGTCTCGCGACGGGTGCGGGGACGTCCACGGACGCCGGGAGGTCACCCCGGCCGGCCGGTTCGAGCGAGGCCGCCCCCGTACCGGTGGAGCCTCGCTCGTCGTCACGCGCGCCGTACCGCGGGCCGTCCATCGGCCCTTCGTCCGCTTCCCGTTTGGAGAAGCGGCGCTTCCAGGGAGAGGTCGAGCCGGTCACGGCCGACCCGTCCTCAGTCGCAGTCGCGGCAGATCGGCTGACCGTTCTTCTCGCGGGCCAGCTGGCTGCGGTGGTGGACCAGGAAGCAGCTCATGCAGGTGAACTCGTCCTGCTGCTTCGGGAGCACCCGGACGGCCAGTTCCTCGTTCGAGAGGTCGGCTCCGGGCAGCTCGAGGCCCTCTGCCGCCTCGAACTCGTCGACGTCCACGGCGGAGGCCGACTTGTCATTCCTCCGAGCCTTCAGCTCTTCGAGGCTGTCCGAGTCGACGTCGTCGTCGGTCTTGCGTGGAGTGTCGTAATCGGTTGCCATGGTCGCTCTCCCCCTCTGGGTGTCTGCGGTGTCTCCAGCGCACGTAACGCGTGAGAGGCCGGACTTGTGCCCGACCTGAGGCGGAGATTTTGCCTCACATCAAGGTCTGTTACTCAATCGACACCCAACCGGACTCCTGACGAGTGATCGGCTTGGATGGCGATGGGGACCGTACACGGTCCGAATGCTGCACGCCAAAGGCGTCTCACCGTGTACTTCCCGTGATCAAGACCCCCGAAAACCGGGATTTTCCCGGCTTTCCGACAGCGTGCATGATCACGGAGAGTAGATGGCCGGAAAGGCGTCCCTGTGATCGATCACACACGGTGCACGCGCGGTGCAGCCTCAGAAATTCCGCGCAAAGCGAACATCCCCGTGTGCCGCCGAGTTGATCGGCGACATGATCTCAGATCGGCAGCGTGACGCGCATGACGAGCCCACCTCCCTCACGCGGCTGGGCGTAGATGTGCCCGCCGTGCGCCCGGGCCACCGACCGGACGATGGAGAGCCCGAGCCCGACGCCCTTGTCGCTGCCCGTCCGCTCCGTGCGCAGCCGCCGGAACGGCTCGAAGAGGTTGTCGATCTCGTATGCCGGCACGACCGGGCCCGTGTTGGACACCACCAGGACCGCCTGGCCGTGCTGGACGTCGGTGGTGACCTCGACCCAGCCGTCCTCGGCGATGTTGTAGCGCACGGCGTTCTGCACCAGGTTGAGCGCGATCCGCTCCAGCAGCACGCCGTTGCCCTGGACGACCGCGGGCTTCTGCTCGCCCCGGATCAGCACGCCCTTGCTCTCGGCCTCGCCGTGCACCTGGTCGACGGCCTGCTCGGCGACCTCGGCGAGGTCCACCGGTCCGCGCTCGACGATCTGATTGTCGCTGCGGGCGAGGAGCAGCAGGCCCTCGACGAGCTGCTCGCTGCGTTCGTTGGTGGCCAGCAGCGTCTTGCCGAGCTGCTGGAGTTCCATCGGCGCGTTCGGGTCGGACAGGTGCACCTCGAGGAGCGTGCGGTTGATCGCCAACGGCGTTCTCAGCTCGTGCGAGGCGTTGCCGACGAAGCGCTGCTGGGCGGTGAAGGCCCGCTGCAGCCGCTCCAGCATGTCGTCGAAGGTGTCGGCCAGCTCCTTCAGCTCGTCGTCCGGGCCGTCCAGCTCGATCCGGCGGGAGAGGTCCGAGCCCGCCACCGCGCGGGCGGTGCGGGTGATCCGGCCCAGCGGGGAGAGCACGCGCCCGGCCATGGCGTAGCCGAAGGCGAAGGCGATGACCGCCAGGCCCAGCAGGGCCAGCAGCGAGCGGCTAAGCAGACTGTCCAGGGCGTGCCGGCGCTGTTCGTTGACGCAGGCGTTCATGGCGCTGTTGAACTCGGCGGGCGACGCCTGGTCCGGCAGGTTGCAGATGTCGCTGGTGACCTTGCCCTCGACGATCTTGAACGGCAGGTCGCTGCCCACGTTCAGGGCCTGCGCGGCCAGCAGGTAGATGATCGACAGCAGCAGGATGCCGGCGATGAGGAACATGCCGCCGTAGAGCAGCGTGAGCCTTATGCGGATGGTCGGGCGCAGCCACGGGAAGGGCGGCACGGGCCTTCTGGGGTCCCAGGTGGGCTTGGGAGGCGCCTGCGGGGGCGCGGGAGTCGTTGCCACGGGGTATCAGATCCGGTAGCCGGAGCCGGGGACGGTGACGATGACGGGCGGCTCGCCCAGCTTGCGGCGCAGGGTCATGACCGTCACGCGCACGACGTTCGTGAACGGGTCCGTGTTTTCGTCCCACGCCTTCTCCAGGAGCTGCTCCGCCGAGACGACGGCGCCCTCGCTGCGCATCAGCACCTCCAGGACCGCGAACTCCTTGGGGGCGAGCTGGACCTCCTTGCCGTCGCGGAAGACCTCGCGGCGGTTGGGGTCGAGCTTGATCCCGGCGCGCTCCAGGACGGGCGGCAGCGGCACGCTGGTGCGCCGGCCGAGGGCGCGCACGCGGGCGATGAGCTCACTGAAGGCGAACGGCTTGGGCAGGTAGTCGTCGGCACCGATCTCCAGTCCCTCGACCCGGTCGCTGACGTCGCCGGAGGCCGTCAGCATCAGCACGCGCGTCGGCATGCCCAGTTCGACGATCTTGCGGCAGACGTCGTCGCCGTGCACGAGCGGGAGGTCGCGGTCGAGGACGACCACGTCGTAGTCGTTGACGCCGATGCGCTCCAGGGCGGCCGCGCCGTCGTACACGACGTCGACGGCCATGGCCTCCCGGCGCAGTCCGGTGGCCACCGCATCGGCGAGCAGTTGCTCGTCCTCGACGACGAGTACGCGCACGTTCCTGGTCCTTCCTCATGTCCGCCCGCGCGGCCCGGCACCGGGCGCACGCGGGCAGGGGTCTTCGACGGTGCCTTGGTGTTGCCCTCCATCCTGCCCTTTTCGGCCATAAGTCGGAGGTAAGGCGGGTGAGAGGGGTGCGACCCGGGAGGGAATACGAGATTTTCTCCTCCGGTTAGGTTTCCACGGAAGGGAGCTTGGGGAGGACGGCTTTACATCCCACGATCACGCTCTGCTGGCGCCGCACCACCATGCGGTGCGCATCAATCCGCTTTCCCGCAGGGCGGGCGTGGGTGTCCGGCACCGTCGCCGCCCAGCCGAGCGGCGCTGGGCATCCACATGCGGCGTGATCGTCCCTTCCGAACGGCACACCCCCGTGCCAACGACCCACGACCCAGGACGAGGGGGCGCAGCATGGACGCATTCACCGCAGGACTTCTGCAGCGCATAAGGGCGACCGAGTCCGATCTGTCCCGGGCTCGCGACGAGGGCGACGAGTTCCTCGTCGATGTGGAGCAGGGCGAGCTCGACGACCTGCGCCGACTCGCTGCCGAGCACGGAGTGGTGGTCAGCGCGACGAGCGTCTGATCAGTACGTACGAAGCGGGCCCCGGCGAATCCAGCGCCGGGGCCCGCTTCGTCGTCGCTGCTCAGTCGTGCCAGGCGCCGAAGTCCTCCAGGAGGCGCTGGAGGGGCTCGAAGAGGCCGGGGGTACCCGCCACTGCCAGAGCGCCCGACGGGCGCTCTCCGGGGCGCCCACCGGTCAGCGCGCCCGCCTCCCGGGCGATGAGGTCCCCCGCGGCTAGGTCCCAGGGGTGCAGGCCGCGCTCGTAGTAGCCGTCGAGGCGGCCCGCGGCCACGTCGCACAGGTCGACGGCGGCCGAGCCGCCGCGCCGGATGTCGCGCAGCAGCGGGATCAGCCGCTGCGCCACGTCCGCCTGGTGGGCGCGGACGTCCGCGACGTAGTTGAAGCCCGTCGAGACCAGGGCGTGGTCCAGCGGCGGCGCGGGCCGGCAGGCCAGGGTGCGCTCGCCGTCCCAGGCCCCGGTGGCCCAGGCGCCCCGGCCGCGCACGGCGTGGAAGGTCTCACCGCGCATCGGGGCCGCGACGACTCCGACGACGGTCTCGCCGTCCTGCTCGGCGGCGATGGAGACGGCCCAGGTGGGCAGCCCGTACAGGTAGTTCACGGTGCCGTCGAGCGGGTCGATCACCCAGCGGACACCGCTCGTGCCCTCCGTGGCGGCACCCTCCTCGCCGAGGAAGCCGTCGTCCGGGCGGCGCTCGGCGATCAGGCCCGTGATCAGCTTCTCGGCCGCGATGTCCATCTCGGTGACGACGTCGATGGGGCTGGACTTGGTCGCGGCGACCGCGAGGTCGGCCGGACGCCCGTCCCGCAGCAGCGCGCCGGCACGGCGGGCCGCCTCCCGGGCGAGTTCGAGCAGGTCCGTGTGCAGGGGGTCGGTCACGGGGCTCCTCACGCGTAGGTGCTGTCGGCGCCCGCGGCGACGGGCCGGGGGGCGCGGGCCGGGCAGCAGCCGACCGGGCAGAGGTTGTGGCTCGCCCCGAGGGCGCCGAGGGCGCACGGCGTGACGTCCTGCCCGCGCTCGACGGCGGCGCGCTCCGTGACGAGCTCGCGGATCGCGGCGGCGAACCTCGGGTCGGCGCCGACGGTGGCCGAACGCCGCATCGGCAGCCCGAGCTCCTCGGCCCGGGCCTTGGCCTCCGTGTCGAGGTCGTAGAGGACCTCCATGTGGTCGGAGACGAAGCCGATGGGGGTGATGACGACGGCCGGGACGCCGGCCGCGTGCCGCTCGTCGAGGTGGTCGCAGATGTCGGGCTCCAGCCACGGGATGTGCGGGGCGCCGGAGCGGGACTGGTAGACGAGCTGCCAGGGGTGGTCGACGCCGGTGCGCTCCCGCACGGCGTCGGCGATCTGCTGCGCCACGTCCAGGTGCTGCTTCACGTACGCGCCGCCGTCGCCGTGCTCCTCGACGGGGCCGGAGGTGTCGGCGGAGGCCGTCGGGATCGAGTGCGTCGAGAAGGCGAGGTGCGCCCCGTCCCGGACGTCCTCGGGCAGCTCGGCGAGGGACCGGAGCACCCCGTCGATCATGGGCTCCAGGAAGCCCGGGTGGTTGAAGTAGTGCCGGAGCTTGTCGACCTTCGGCAGCTCCAGGCCTTCCGCCTCCAGGGCGGCGAGCGCGTCGGCGAGGTTCTCGCGGTACTGGCGGCACCCCGAGTACGAGGCGTAGGCGCTGGTGGCGAGGACCAGGATGCGGCGGCGGCCGTCGCGGACCATCTCGCGCAGCGTGTCCGTCAGGTAAGGCGCCCAGTTGCGGTTGCCCCAGTAGACCGGCAGGTCCAGGCCGTGCTCGGCGAAGTCCTTGCGCAGGGCGTCCAGCAGGGCGCGGTTCTGGTCGTTGATCGGGCTGACGCCGCCGAAGAGGAAGTAGTGCTGCCCGACTTCCTTGAGGCGTTCCTTGGGGATGCCGCGCCCACGCGTCACGTTCTCCAGGAACGGAACCACGTCGTCCGGGCCTTCCGGGCCGCCGAACGAGAGCAGGAGCAGGGCGTCGTAGGGGCTGACATCGCGCGCGTCTGGCATGAGTCGATCCTGCCACCCTGCACCGACAGCCGGGAAACGGCGGGGTGCCACCCGCGCGCCAGGCAGGCCCCACGGGAGCCGCGAGGCCGCTCCGGACGGGTGCGTCGGGGCGCCCCGGGCCGTAAGCTGTGTCGACTGCGTTCGCAGCTTACTGAGCCTTCGGAGACCCCGTGCCCAGCCCCTACCGCGCCCTGTTCGCAGCCCCCGGCTCCAAGGGTTTCTCCACTGCGGGCTTCCTCGGTCGGATCCCGGTGTCGATGATGGGCATCGGCGTGATCACCATGATCTCCCAGCTGACGGGGAGGTACGGCCTGGCCGGTGCCCTGTCGGCCACCGTCGCACTGTCCGCCGCCGTGGCCGGACCGCAGGTCTCGCGCCTGGTCGACCAGTACGGGCAGCGGCGCGCGCTGCGCCCGGCGACGCTGATCTCCCTGACCGCGGCGGCCCTGCTGCTGTGTGCGGCGCACTACGGGTGGGCGGACTGGGTGCTGTTCGTGGCGTGCGTCGGCATCGGCTGTGTGCCGAGCGTCGGCGCGATGGTCCGGGCCCGCTGGGCGGCCCTGTACCGGGGGACGCCGCAGTTGCACACCGCGTACTCCTTCGAGTCCGTGGTGGACGAGGTGTGCTTCGTCTTCGGTCCGATCCTCTCCATCGGGCTGTCCACGGCCTGGTTCCCGGAGGCCGGTCCGCTGCTCGCCGCCTGCTTCCTGGCCGTCGGCGTGTTCTGGCTGACCTCGCAGCGCGCCACCGAACCCCAGCCGCACCCGCGTGAGCGGAAGGGCGGCGGCGGCAGCGCGCTGCGCGCGCCGGGGCTCCAGGTCCTGGTGGCCACCTTCGTCGCCACCGGGGCGATCTTCGGGGCCGTCGACGTGGTCACCGTGGCCTTCGCCGACGAGGAGGGGCACAAGGCCGCGGCGAGCATCGTCCTCGCGGTGTACGCGGCGGGTTCCTGTGTGGCGGGCATGGTGTTCGGGCTGCTGCACTTCGCCGGGGCACCGGAACGACGGTGGCTGCTGGGCGTCTGCGCCATGGCCGTGAGTATGATCCCCCTCCTACTGGTCGGAAACTTGCCGTTTCTGGCCGTGGCGCTGTTCGTTGCGGGTCTGTCCATCGCTCCCACCATGATCACGACGATGTCCCTCATCGAAGAGCACGTACCACGCGCGCAGCTCACCGAAGGCATGACCTGGGTGAGCACCGGGCTCACGGCGGGGGTCGCACTCGGCTCCTCCACGGCCGGCTGGGTGATCGACGCGGCCGGGGCGCGTGCCGGGTACGGGGTTCCGGCGGTGTCCGGGGCCGTCGCGGTCGCGGTGGGTTTCCTCGGGTTCCGCCGGCTCAAGCGACCGGCACCGGGTCGGGGAGGCTCCGTTGAGCAGCACAGCGAACGGAAAGAACGGCACGTGGCGTAACTGGGGCGGCAACGTCTCGGCACGTCCCGCGCGGGAGGTCACCCCTGCCTCGGTCGACGAGCTGGCCGCCGCAGTGCGGCGGGCCGCCGAGGACGAGCTGAAGGTGAAGGCCGTCGGTGCCGGGCACTCCTTCACATCCATAGCCGCGACGGACGGCGTGTTGATCCGCCCTCAACTGTTGACCGGGATTCGCGGCATCGACCGCGAGAACATGACGGTCACGGTGGAGGCCGGCACCCCGCTCAAGAGGCTCAATGTGGCTCTCGCCCGCGAGGGTCTGTCGCTCGCGAACATGGGCGACATCATGGAGCAGACCGTCTCCGGGGCCACCAGCACAGGCACGCACGGCACGGGCCGGGACTCGGGCTCGATCGCCGCCCAGATCAAGGGCTTGGAGCTGGTCACCGCCGACGGCTCGGTGCTGAGCTGCTCCGAGAAGGAGAACCCGGAGATCTTCGCCGCAGCCCGCATCGGCCTCGGCGCCCTGGGCATCGTCACCGCGATCACCTTCGCCGTCGAGCCGGTCTTCCTGCTCACGGCCCGCGAGGAGCCGATGCCGTTCGACAAGGTCCTCTCCGACTTCGAGGAACTCTGGGCCGAGAACGAGCACTTCGAGTTCTACTGGTTCCCGCACACCGGCAGCACGAACACCAAGCGCAACAACCGCAGCGCGGGTCCCGAGAAGCCCGTGCCGCAGCTCAAGAGCTGGATCGAGGACGAGTTCCTCTCCAACGGCGTCTTCCAGGTGGCCAACTGGGTCGGCCGCGCGGTGCCGGCCACGATCCCCGCCATCGCCCAGATCTCCAGCAAGGCCCTGTCCGCGCGGACCTACACGGACATCCCCTACAAGGTTTTCACGTCCCCGCGCCGGGTGCGCTTCGTGGAGATGGAGTACGCCGTTCCGCGCGCGGCCGTCGTCGGGGTGCTGCGCGAGCTGAAGGCGATGGTCGACCGCTCCGGCCTCCGGGTCAGCTTCCCCGTCGAGGTGCGCACCGCCCCGGCCGACGACATCGCGCTGTCCACCGCCTCCGGCCGGGACACCGCGTACATCGCCGTCCACATGTTCCAGGGGACGCCCTTCCAGCGGTACTTCACGGCCGCCGAGCGCATCTTCACCGCCCATGAGGGCCGTCCGCACTGGGGCAAGATCCACACGCGGGACGCCGAGTACTTCTCCCGGGTGTATCCGCGCTTCGGCGAGTTCACGGCGCTGCGGGATCGTCTCGATCCTGATCGGCGGTTCCAGAACGACTACTTGCGGAGGGTTCTGGGGGCGTAGAGGGTGCGCCGGGGGTGGTGCTCCCGATGTCCTCACGCCGGTGCTGGGCGTGCCGGCTGTCCGATGACCGGAGTCCGGCGCGGTGGCGCCGCCACGGAAGAACGTGTCGCCGACCGTCGTGCTGTGGCCGCCGCTGAGGTTGTGGCCCGAGGCCGGCTCGTAGGTGGTGATTCCGGCCATCGTCACGCCGAAGACCGTGCCCTCGGTGAACTCGCCGGGTCTCGACGGGGCTTGCCCGGCGGAACCGACCACGGGCCTTTCCCGTAGACGGTCGTTCATCTGCGCAAGGAAGGGGCGTGCGGCCGTAACCCTTAGTTCCGATTCTGATGATTACGTGAAGTTCTTCACGTTCAAGATCGCGGAATGGGGGCAAGGGACGGCCAAGTACCACCTCTTGCGAGAAGTTGGGCGGCGCGCCAATCCACGCAGGTGGCCCGAATGGAGTACTGTTGCGAGCCCTGGGTCCGGTCTCCCGTAAGGGTGTACAGGGCCTTTAAGGACCGCCGGGAGGGGGCTAGTTGCACAGGGTGACAGAGTTCGTCACTTAGCGTTGCGAATAGGTTACCGTGCCATAACGGCGATCCAGGGCCCGCGCCCGACACGCCGGGCAACTCGGCAAGGTTGTGGCAGGCTGCACCCGGGCAGGCCACACTCGACTAGCGGAAGCAGCGACGCACGTGACGTCGGCAGGCACCACCCGGGAGGTCCCCATGCCCGAACTGCGTGTCGTGGCCGTCTCGAATGACGGCACACGGCTGGTGCTGAAGGCTGCCGACTCTACGGAGTACACGCTTCCGATCGACGAACGCCTGCGCGCCGCCGTGCGCGGCGACCGTCCGCGTCTCGGCCAGATCGAGATCGAGGTCGAAAGCCACCTCCGCCCCCGCGACATCCAGGCACGTATACGTGCGGGCGCGACCGCGGAAGAGGTCGCGCAGATGGCCGGCATCCCCGTCGACCGGGTGCGCCGCTTCGAGGGCCCCGTGCTCGCCGAGCGCGCCTTCATGGCCGAGCGGGCCCGCAAGACTCCGGTCCGCCGCCCCGGCGAGAACTCCGGTCCGCCCCTGGGCGAGGCCGTGCAGGAGCGACTGCTGCTGCGCGGCGCGGACAAGGACACCGTCCAGTGGGACTCGTGGCGTCGTGACGACGGCACGTGGGAGGTCCTGCTCGTCTACCGTGTCGCGGGCGAACCGCACGCGGCGAGCTGGACGTACGACCCGCCCCGGCGGCTCGTCCAGGCCGTCGACGACGAGGCGCGCTCCCTGATCGGCGAGTCCGACGACCTCGCCGCGCCCGAGCCCAGCTTCCCGTTCGTCCCCCGCATCGCCCGGCTGCCGCGCGACAGACCGCTGGACCGCCCCGAGCGGCCCAGCCTGCCCGCGCAGGCGTCCGAACCGATCGAGGAGACCACGGGCGGCGAGCGCGACTCGCTGACCAGCCTGCTCGAGGCGGTGCCCAGCTTCCGCGGCGACCTGGTGGTTCCGGAACTCCCCCCGGCGGAGCCCGAGGAGGAGCCCGTCGTCGCGGAGGTCGAGGAGGAAGAGCCCCCGGCTCCCGCGGCCTCGGCCGGTTCCGCCTACGCCGACGTCCTCATGCCGCGCTCGGTGGGCAGCCACCGCGACCGGCTCATCGGTGCCACCGACCGCCAGGCCGAGGCGGACGGTGTGCGTCCGGGCCGCCGGGCGGCCGTGCCGAGCTGGGACGAGATCGTGTTCGGGACGCGGCGCAAGAAGCAGGAGTAGCCGAGTCGGCTGCCGAAGGGCGAGGGCCGCGCTGTCCGGGCGCGGCCCTCTCTTCGTGTGCATCTTTTCGTGTCAGGCTCTGCGTCAGGTCACCGCGGGTCCGGGCCGACGGCCACCGGCCGGTCCGGGTCCGAGGACCACTCCGACCAGGACCCCACGTACAGCTCCGCCGGAATACCGGCGGCCGCCAGCGCCAGGACCTCGTGCGCGGCGGAGACCCCCGACCCGCAGTACACGCCGACCCGCGCCCCCTCGGTGACGCCAAGTCCCTCGAAACGCGCTCGCAGTTCCCCGGCGGGGAGGAAGCGCCCGTCGGCCCCCACGTTCTCCGTGGTGGGCGCCGACACCGCGCCCGGGATGTGCCCCGCCACCGGATCGATCGGCTCCTCCTCGCCCCGGTACCGCTCCCCCGCCCGCGCGTCCAGCAGCACCCCGGACCGCGCCAGGGCCGCGGCGGCATCCGCGTCGAGCAGCCCCGCCCCCGGCTCGGGCACGAAGTCGCCCTCCGCCGGAGTCGGCACGGTCTTGTCCAACGGCCCCTCCCAGGACGGCAACCCGCCGTCGAGGACCCGCACGTCCGGGTGACCCGTCCAGCGCAGCATCCACCATGCCCGGGCGGCCGCCCACCCCTGACCGCCGTCGTAGACGACCACCGGCGTCCCGGCCGACACGCCCGCCCGGCGCATCGCGGTACCGAAGTGCGCGAGGTCGGGCAGCGGGTGCCGGCCACCCTTGCCCGGCGCGGAGGCCAACTCCCGGTCCAGGTCGACGTATACGGCCCCCGGGAGGTGCCCTGCCTCGTACGCGGCCCGGCCGTCGAACGGCGGCTCCCCGGCCGCTTTGGCCGCGGTCAGCTGCCAGCGGACGTCGAGCAGGACCGGCGGCCGGGCACCCGCGAGATCCCTCGCGAGGTCGGATGCGGAGATGATGGCGTTCATGGTCCCCATCCTCGCGCACGGGGGTGGCCGAGCCGTCCGTGTCCGGCTACTCTGCTCGGCCGGAGCGAAGCGATCACGCGGCGTACGGGAACAAGCACATGCTGTACAGCTGAACGACACATGCCGACAAGCGCGCCGCGAGGGACGGGGCCCGCACATCGGGCATTCTCCCGGACAAGGGACGCCCCACAGGGCCGCCCCGCCAGGCTGCGGAGAGCACGGCCACCGCGAGGCCGAGAAGAGAGTGACGATGACCGACGCACGGGGGTCCGCCGGGCCGAACGGTGACACACCCGCTCGGCACGCGCCCGGCGCGCCCTGCTGGGTGAGCCTGATGGTGCACGGCCCGGACGCGACCGAGGAGTTCTACGGAGCGCTGTTCGGCTGGGAGTTCCAGCCGGGGCCCCAGCAGCTCGGCCCGTATGTGCGTGCCCTGCTCGACGGGCGGGAGGTGGCCGGCATCGGACGGCTGCCCCCGGACCGCCATCTGCCCATCGCGTGGACGCCCTACTTCGCCTCGGAGAACGTGGATCTCACGGCCGGCATGGTACGCAGCCGCGGCGGCACGATCGGTGTGGGCCCGCTGGACGCCGCCGACGCCGGCCGCCTCGCGATCGGCTCCGACCCCTCCGGCGCGGTCTTCGGCATCTGGCAGGCTGCCGCGCACCTCGGCACCGCAGTCTCGGGCGTTCCCGGCACACCCGCCTGGAACGAGCTGCTGACCTTCGAGTCGGCGAGCGTCGCCAAGTTCTACCGGATGGTGTTCGGCTACGAGGAGGAGCCGGTGGTCTCCGCCGACTTCGACTACGTGACCCTGCACCTGGGCGGCGAACCCGTCGCCGGCATCCACGGCCTGGGACAGGCCCTGCCCCGCGACCGCGGGCCGCACTGGGTGACGTACTTCCAGGTCGCCGACATCGACGACGCCGTGGACCATGTCGTCCACCTGGGCGGGCAGGTCCTGAAGCCGGTGCACGACACGCCCCACGGGCGGGTGGCGAGGGTGGCGGATCCGGAAGGGGCGCGGTTCGCGCTGGTGCAACGCCGCCCCTGACACCCACGGCTTGCGGCATCTGTGGATCAGAGCCGCGGCCTACGCTCGGAGCCGGCGCCGCATGTGCCACCTCCCGGCCGTGAGGCCCTCCCGGGCAGAGCCCCGGGCTACGCGACCCTCGACTCGAGCATCTCGGAGAGTCTCGTCATCCCCCGTGACGTATGGGACTTCACGGCACCCACCGATATTCCCATCGCGTCGGCAATTTCCGATTCCTTGAGATTCATCCAGTGCCTCAGAATCAGCGCCTCGAACTGTCGACGGGGAAGTTCCCTGAGGGCCTTGACCACAGCCCGCTGATCACTGTTGAGCAGTGCCTGCTGTTCGGCCGAGCGCACTACGGACTCACACAGCCGGGGCTCGGCATAGCGGCGGGCAATCACGAGCCGCCTCAACCTCATGCGAGCCAGGTTTCTGACCACCGATCGCAGGTAGCCTGCGGCGGCCTCCCTGGAGCGTAAATCGTCCCAATTCTTGTAGAGCTGGAAGAAGGCCTCTGCAACGATGTCCTCGGCATCAGCCTCCGCGCCCAATGCGACGGCGAGCCTGAGTAGATGTGACCGATAGGCGACGAAAAGGTGGGCGATTTCTGTCGACCGATCGGATTCGTGTGTGCTGCGCGGAATCAGTGCTGAGGTCATCCCCGTTACCCAACTCTCTCCGTAGCCCGCACCCTCGCTGCACGGGCCGCCACCGGTTCATCATGCCATGGGCCACTCCGCGCCATCGGACCGATTTCGGCCACCTCACGAGCAAGCGAGAGACAGGATCCAAAATCGATAGACAGCATTCCGCATTCACCCGGGCGCGCCACAAATACTCGCTCACGGTGGGTGTGACGGACGTCACCGCACTTGTTGGGCTCCGCCTGTAAACCAATCCGTGCTTCGCGCAACCAAGTGATGTGAAGTGAGCAAGCAGGGCCCCGCCAGGGGTACTTATCGCGACCACGCAAAGGGAGCGGCGAGACCAAGCCGCCCCCATGCGGCTGCACGGGGGAAAGACTTATGAAAGGCACAGGACTTCTTGTCCTGGAAGCTGTGACGACATGGTTACCGGAGGAGCGTGAGGCGGCATCGGCCATGGTGGCCGCGGGCAGGATCACCGCGGACGAGAGCCATGACCTCGGTCTGACCGCGGTACCGATATCCGAAGAGTCGGCACCCGACATGGCGGTACTGGCCGCGGAGCGCGCGCTCGGCGCCTCGACGTGCGGTCCCGAGGACATCGACGTGCTGGTGCACGGCTGGCTGTACCACCAGGGGCACGATTTCTGGTCCCCCGCCCACTACATCGCGGCCCGGATCGGCGCTGCCGCCGCGCTCCCGATCGGTGTCCAGCAGATGTCCAACGCCGGCGCCGCGGCGCTTGGCGTCGCCAGGGACAAGCTCACAGCGGACGCCCGCGCGCAGGTCGCCCTGGTGACCACCGCAGACCGTTTCTGCCCGCCTGGATTCGACCGCTGGGCCTCGGACTACGGCGTGGTGTACGGCGACGCCGGCACAGCGGCACTTCTGCGCCGCCAGGATCCCGGACGTGCCCGTTCCGGGCTTGCTCTGAAGTCGCTCGCCTTCGTGACGGATGCCCGATACGAGTCGATGTACCGCGGTCGTGACGAGTTCAGCCCGATTCCACTCTGGCGTGGCGGCCGTATCGACGTCAGAAGACCGAAGAAGGCTTACCTGGAGGAACACGGGGGAATTGCCGCTTTCACCGAGTCGGCGCGAGCGAGCGTGCGCGCCGTACTCCTGAAGGCACTTGCCGAAGCCGACGTGGATCCGAGGGACGCCCGTATCCGCTATGTGGCCCTGCCGCGCCTGAGCGACAGTGTTCTCAACATGATGTATCTGCCCGTTCTCGAGGGCCTGCTGACCGGAAAGGTGCTCCGGGAGCGAGAGGGCAGCGGTCATCTGGGGGCGGGCGACATGTTCGCCAATATGGCCCACATCTCCTCGTCCCCGGATCTCGAATCAGGGGAACTCGCCGTGCTGCTCGGCGGTGGTGGCGGCTTTACCTGGTCATGCGCCGTGGTACAGGCCGTCTGACATTACCCGCGCACCAACTGTTTGCGCCCAGTCAAGAACGTCCGAGAGGTCAGTCGTGCCAAAAAGCGAGACTCGAAGCTACGACGTCGTCATCAATGGGGCCAGCGTGGCCGGCTGTACGGCGGCGATTCTCTACGCACGCCAGGGTGCCAAGGTGACCCTGTTGGAACGCCGTTCCAGTATGACCGCCCACAAAGTGCTGTGCACGCACTACATTCAAGCCTCCGCCTATCCTGTGATGGCCGAACTCGGCTTGGCCGACGCCCTCGATGGCATAGGCGCGATACGCAACTCCGCGGACTATTGGACGAAATGGGGCTGGATCAGGCCCGAGGCCGAGGCCGGCCCCGGTGTCCTGCCGCACGGCTACAGCGTCCGCCGGCAGTCACTCGACCCGGTGTTACGGAGGATGGCCGCCGACACCGAGGGCGTGGATCTGCGGCTCGGCCACACCGTGAACGAGCTGCTGACGGAGGACGGCCGGACGACCGGTGTGGCCGGCACCTCGGCCGACGGCCCCTTCACCCTGCGGGCCTCACTCGTCGTGGGCGCCGACGGCAAGGACTCCACGGTCGCGCGTCTGACCGGTGCTCCGTCCGAGACCGCGGAGAACAACCGCTTCAGCTACTTCGCGTACTTCCGCGGGCTGCGCCACCCCGAGGGCCGCACCTCCGCACGCGTCTACTACCTCGACCCCGACAACGCCTACGTGATGCCCAACGAGGACGGGGTGACCGTCGTCGCCGCCGTACTGTCCAAGACGCGGCTCGACGACTTCCGCGAGGACATCGAGGGTGCCTACCTCGACTTCGTCCGCTCGCTGCCGGAGGGCCCCGAGATCGACAAGGCCGAGCGGATATCCAAGGTCATCGGCACCGTGAACTACCCGCTGATCGCGCGTCAACCGTCCGGTCCCGGATTCGCCCTCATCGGCGATGCCGCCCTCACCAGTGATCCCCTCTCCGCCGTGGGCTGCGCCTGGGCCATGCAGTCGGCCTCATGGCTGGCCGAAACCACGGCTCCTGCCCTCACCGGTGGCGGCCCGCTCGACGGCGCGCTCGCCGACTACGCGAAACGGCACGCCACGGAGACCGGAGGCCATCAGCACCTCATCGCCGACTACGCCTTGGCGCGCCCCTTCAACGAGATCGAGGCGTTCATGTTCGAGGGCGCGGCACGCGATACCCGCCTTGCGGAGCACTTCCATCTCTTCGGCTCCCGCCTGATGACGGTGGAGGACTACATGGCGCCCGAGATCGTCGCCCGTACCGAGAAGGTGACCGGCTGGAGTCTCTCGGAGGACTCTCTGCGGATCCTGTCCGGGGAGGTTCCGGGGGCCGCGACACACCCGGCCGGGACCGACGGCCCTCGCCCGGAGAGCACGGAGGCCGCCCGATGAACGCGCCGGCCACCGTCCTGACGCACCGGGAGCTGTGGGACGCGTGGTCCCGGCTGTGGAACGGCGACTTCGCCATCGCCGACACCATCCTGTCGCGTTCCATGCGGGTCAACATCCCCCAGCACGGCATGCCGGACCCCGCAACCCTCCACGACGGCCCGTCCGTCGCCTCCTGGATCGCCGCCTTCCGTTCCTCCTTCGACGACGACGCCCGGATCACCGGAGAGCTCGGTCCCTTCATCGTCGGCGACTACGCCATCGGCCGGTGGGTGTTCGAGGGCACCTGGCAAGGTGGCCGCCCCGCCGCCGCCACCGCGCCCGCCGGCACCCGCGTCGCCTTCCGCGGCGTTGACATCCTGCGCTTCGAGGACGGCCGGATCGCCGAGTACTGGCTCTCGGACGACCAGCTCGACCTCTACGCCCAACTGGGCGTCCTCGGCGACGCCGCCACGGCGTCACAGGGTGAGGACCCGGCGGCGGAACTGCGCGAGCGGCTCGCGGAGCTGCCTGCGGACGCCGGCCGCACATTACTCCTGAAGCAGGTGCTCGACGCCGCAGCCGAGGCGACGGAGAGTGCGGAACTGCGCGCCGCGTCCGGCGAGGAGAGCTTCCTGGCCCTCGGCGTCAACTCGCTGGCCGCCGTGGTCCTCGGCGAACTGCTCAGCGAGCTGACGGGCATCCCGCTGACCTCTACGACGGTCTTCGACCAGCCCACTCCGCGGGCACTCGCCGACCACCTGTGGACCCGGCTCACCCCAGCCGTGGACGGCTCGTCCGTGTCCCTGACGGCGGCCCTGGAGCGGCTGGAGGCGGCCGCCGCCGAACTCACCGGTGACGCCGCCGACGGGAACCTGCGCGCCGAACTCGTCACACGGCTGGGCGCCCTGCTCGACCGGCTCACGCCCGTGACGGAGGGAGCCACCAACGACAAGCCCATCGAAGCGACGTCCGCCGAGGAACTGCTCGCCTATCTGGACACCAGGCTCCGGCCCCTGGATGACGCCGGGTGACCCCGCCCCGGCCCTCGCGCCCACGACGTCCGGACCCGACCGTGCCTAGCGAAGAGAAGCTGAGAATGCCCGACCAGAACCTGTCCGACGAGAACGTGTCCACCGAAGCGCAGCTGTTGCGGTACCTCAAGCGTACGACCGCCGAACTCGACCGCGTCGAGGCCCGTTTGCGGCAGGCGAGGGAACGGAACACCGAGCCCCTGGCGATCGTCGGCATGAGCTGCCGGTTCCCCGGCGGTGTGACCACCCCCGACGAGTTGTGGCGGCTGGTGGACGAGGGCCGCGACGCGATCACCGGGTTCCCGACCGACCGGGGCTGGGACCTGGATGACCTGTACGACCCGGACCCGGAGAGCATCGGCAAGAGTTACGTCCGCGAGGGCGGCTTCCTGCACGACGCCGCCGACTTCGACGCCAACTTCTTCGGCATCTCCCCGCGCGAGGCCGTCACCGTCGACCCCCAGCAGCGTCTGCTGCTGGAAACCACGTGGGAGGCGTTCGAGAACGCCGGGCTCGTCCCGGAGACCCTGCGCGGCAGCGACACCGGCGTCTTCGTCGGCATCATGTTCGACGAATACGGCCTCCGCTTCCTCAAGACGCCGGTCGAGGGCTTCGACGGCTACCTCGGCGTCGGCAGCGCGGGAAGCGTCGCCTCGGGCCGCATCTCGTACTCCTTCGGTTTCGACGGCCCCGCCGTGACCGTCAACACCGCGTGCTCCTCCTCGCTGGTGGCCCTGCACATGGCGGGCCAATCATTGCGGCGCGGTGAGTGCGGCCTGGCGGTCGTGAGCGGTGTGATGCTGATGGCCACGCCCTTCTCCTTCACGGAGTTCAGCCGGCAGCGAGGCCTGGCGCCCGACGGGAGGGCCAAGTCCTATGCCGCTGCCGCCGACGGCACCTCGTGGGCCGAGGGCGTGGGTTCCTTGATCGTGGAGCGACTGTCCGACGCCCGCCGCCGGGGGCACCGTGTCCTGGCCGTGATCCGCGGCTCGGCCGTCAACCAGGACGGCGCGAGCAACGGGCTGACCGCCCCGCACGGCCCTTCGCAGGAGAAGCTGATCCGGGAGGCGCTGGCCGCCGCCGGGCTCAAGGCGAGCGACGTGGACGCGGTCGAAGGACACGGCACCGGCACCAAGCTCGGTGACCCCATCGAGGCCAACGCACTGCTGGCCACCTACGGCCAGGGGCGCGACGGACGACCGCTGTGGCTGGGGTCGCTGAAGTCCAACGTGGGCCACACCCAGTCCGCCGCGGGAATCGGCGGCATCATCAAGATGATCAAGGCCATGGAGCACGGCCGCCTGCCCAAGACCCTGCACGTGGAAGCGCCGAGCCCGCACGTGGACTGGTCGGCAGGCGACGTCCGGCTGCTCACCGAGCCGGTGGAGTGGCCCGCCTCCGGCCGGGTGCGCCGGGCGGGTATCTCCAGCTTCGGCATCAGCGGCACCAACGCTCACGTCATCCTCGAGGAGCCCGCCCCCGCCGACACCGCCGGAGCAGCGCCCGAGTCAGTGGTACGACCGGAGCCGCCGGAGGGTTTCGTCCTGCCCTTGATGCTCTCCGGACGGAACGCGGAGGCATTGCGCGCCCAGGCGGGGAAGTTGCTGGCGGCCCTGACCGGGGAGCATCCCCTCGACGTCGCCTACTCTCTGGCCACCTCCCGCGCCGCCATGGAACACCGCGCCGTCCTGACCGCGGGCGACCGTGACACCCTGGTCTCCGCCCTGCAGGCAGTCGCCGACGGCTCCACCACCACGCACGCCGTCCGCGGCCAGGCCCGGGCGGCAGGCAAGACCGCGTTCCTCTTCACCGGCCAGGGCAGCCAGCGACTGGGCATGGGCCGTGCCCTGTACGCCACTTACCCCGCGTTCGCCGCCGCCCTGGACGCCGTGTGCGACGCGCTTGACGAACACCTCGCCCGACCGCTGCGCCAGGTCGTCTTCGCCGACCACGACGCCGATGGTCTGCTCGACCGGACCGAGTACACCCAGCCGGCCCTGTTCGCGCTGGAAGTGGCGCTCTTCCGGCTGCTCGAAGGCTGGGGTGTGCGGCCGGACTTCGTCACCGGCCACTCCATCGGCGAGATCGCCGCCGCTCATGTCGCCGGGGTGCTCTCGCTGCCCGACGCGGCCAAGCTCGTCGCGGCCCGCGGGCGGCTCATGCAGGGACTGCCCGGGGGCGGCGCGATGGTCGCCGTGCAGGCCACCGAGGAGGAAGCCCTCGCCGCTCTCGCCGGCTTCGAGGACCGCGCCTCGATCGCCGCGCTCAACGGCCCCGGCTCGCTCGTTCTCTCCGGTGACGAGGGCGTCGTCACCGCCGTCGCCGCGCGTTTCGAGCAGGGGGGACGCAAGACCAAGCGGCTCACGGTCAGCCACGCGTTCCACTCGCCGCACATGGACGGCATGCTGGAGGACTTCGCCGCCGTAGTGCAGGGCCTGACGTTCGCGACTCCCGTCATCCCCGTGGTCTCGGACGTCACCGGAGAGGTGGCCGGCGCGGACACCCTGGGCCGGGCCGAGTACTGGGTGCGGCACGTGCGTGAGGCCGTACGGTTCACCGACGCGGTCACCACGCTGCGGCAGGAAAAGGTCAGGACGTTCATCGAGCTCGGCCCGGACGGGACCCTATCGGCCGTGACCCGGCAGTGCCTCGGCGACGAACACGACGCCCTGGTCGTGCCGTTGCTGCGCCGGGACCGCCCCGAACCCCACTCCCTCACCACGGCCATCGCCGAGCTGCACGTCCGCGGCGTCTCCGCGGACTGGGAGGCGTTCTTCGCGGGCCTCGGCGCACGCCGTGTCGACCTGCCCACCTATGCCTTCCAGCGGCAGCGGTACTGGCTCGACGAGCCGGATGCGCCCGGCGACGTCTCCTCGGTCGGCCTCACCGCGGCCGACCACCCGCTGCTCGGTGCCGTCACCTCCCTGGCCGCCGGGGACACCGCGGTCTTCACCGGCCGCCTCTCCCGCCCGACCCACCCGTGGCTCGCCGACCACGTCGTCTTCGACACGACACTGGTGCCCGGTACCGCACTGCTGGAGATGGCGAACCTGGCCGGTGCCCACACCGGGTACGAAACGGTGGAGGAGCTGACGCTCCAGGCGCCGATGGTCCTGCCGGAGGAGGGCGGCATCCGGGTCCAGCTGATCGTCGGCCCTCCGGAGCCGGACGGCCGCCGCCCGGTGACCCTGCACTCCCGGGCCGACGACGGGGCCGGGGACGACGAAGCGATGTGGACGCTGCACGCGGTGGGCCGGCTCGCCCGCGCCGTGGAGGCCGCGCCGGAGACCGGCGTCGCCGAGTGGCCGCCGCGGGACGCCGTCGAGGTGGACATCGACGGCGTCTACGACCGGCTGGCCGACACGGGTTTCGCCTACGGACCCGCCTTCCAGGCCCTGACCGCGGTGTGGCGGCGGGGAGAGGAGCTGTTCGCGCAGGTCGACCTGCCCGAGGAGCCCGCGGCGGAGGCGGCGCGGTTCGGGCTGCACCCTGCCCTGCTGGACGCGGCCCTGCACGCCCTGGCGTGGGAGGAGCTGCGTGACGGCACCCCCTCCGGCCGGCTGCCCTTTTCCTGGAACGGCGTGCGGCTGCACGCGCTCGAAGCCTCCTCGCTGCGTGTCCGCTACACCCGCCAGGACGCCGACACGGTCACACTCACGGCCGCGGATCCGGAAGGCAACCCGGTCGTCACCGTCGAGGGGTTCGTATCCCGTGCCGCGTCGGGCGAGCAACTCGGCGCCGCCCGTGCGATCGCGCCCGACGGGCTCCACCACGTGGACTGGACGGAGCTCCCGTCGGCTTCCCGCACCGTCCCGGCACGCACGGCACGGTACTTCAGCACCCCGGCGGCCGTGCTGGAGGCACTGAAGGATGACGGCGGCCTGGCCCAGGACACCGTCGTGCAGTGTGCCGGAACCTTCGGTTCGGACCTCGCGGGCGCTCTGCGGGAGACCACCGGCCAGGTGCTGGAACTGCTGCGGACCTGGCTGACCGGGGGGCCTGAGGCTCCGTCCCGGCTGGTGCTCGTCACCCGCCGGGCCGTCGCGGCGCAACCCGGCGAAGACGTTCTCGACCTGGCCACGGCCCCGGTGTGGGGTCTGGTCCGGTCGGCCCAGTCGGAGGCACCCGAGCGCATCGTCCTCGTCGACCTCGACGGTGACGGCGACATCGGCGAACAGCTTTCCGGCGCTGCCCTGGAGACGGCGCTGGCCTCCGGCGAGCCTCAACTCGCCGTGCGCGGAGGTTCATTGGTCATACCCCGCCTGGTCAGGTCCGCCGCCCCGGTGGGCGTCGAACCGGATCCGGCGGCCTGGCAGGGCACCGTTCTGATCACGGGCGGCACCGGCGAACTGGGGGCGCTGCTCGCCCGGCACCTGGTGACCGAGCACGGCGCCCGCCGACTGCTGCTCACCAGCCGCTCGGGACCCTCCGCACCCGGAGCCGCCGAACTCACAGCGGAACTGCGCCGGTTGGGTGCGGACGTCACCGTCGCGGCGTGCGACGTCAGCGACCGTGAGGCGCTGGCCGGGCTCCTCGGCACCATCCCGGCCGAGCATCCGCTGACCGCGGTGGTCCACACCGCGGGCGTCCTCGACGACGGGGTCGTCACCTCGCTGACACCGGAGCGGCTGGACACCGTGCTGCGCCCCAAGGCGGACGCGGCCCTGCACCTGCACGAACTCACCGAGGGCGTCGGCCTGAAGGCGTTCGTGCTGTTCTCCTCGGTCGCCGGCACGCTGGGCAGCCCGGGACAGGGAAGCTACGCGGCGGGCAACACCTTCCTCGACGCCCTGGCCCAGCACCGCGCCGCCCAGGGGCTGCCCGCCACCGCGCTCGCCTGGGGCATGTGGCAGCCCGGCGGCGGCATGGCCGGCACGCTCGGGGCCGCCGACCTCAAGAGGATGGAGCGCTACGGGGTCCTGGCCATCTCCCCGGACCAGGGCACGGCCCTGTTCGACGCCGCGTGCGCGAACGGACGGCCCGTCCTGGTGCCGGTACGGCTGGACCGCAAGGCCCTGCGCGGCTCGGCACAGCCGCTGCCGCCCCTGCTGCGGGGCCTGGTGCGCGGCACGGCACGGCGCTCCGCATCCGCCGCACCCGCCACGGGCGTCACGGCCGGTCCGACCCTGCACGACCGGCTGGCCGGGCTGGCCGGTGCGGAGCGGTCGAAGGCCGTCACCGAGGCGGTATCGGCCGCCGTTGCCGGAGTGCTCGGCCACGACAGCGCCGACGCCGTCGACCCCGAAACCTCCTTCAGGGACCTGGGATTCGATTCGCTGACCTCGCTGGAGCTGCGGAACGCGGTGAACCGGGCCACTGGTCTGCGGCTCCCGGCCACCGCGGTCTTCGACCATCCGACGCCGGCACAGCTGGCCGTCTTCGTGGACGGTCAGCTCGGAGCCGTCACGACTGGCTCACCGACCACGGGACATGACGGCGGGGAGACCCTGGTCAGCCTCTTCCGCGACGCCCATGAACGGCATCGACTCGGGGACGCGGTGGATCTGCTCGTCACGGCTTCGAGGCTGCGGCCGCCCCTCGACGGGAGCGCCGCGCCGGCTGCCTTCCCGAAGGCGGCCGGGCCCGAGGACGGACCCGTGATGGTCTGCTTCCCCTCCATGATCGCGATCTCCGGGCCGCAGGAGTACGCCGCCTTCACCTCCGCTCTGCCAAGCCGTGCCGTGTCGGTCCCGCCGCTTCCCGGATTCACTCCCGGCGAGGGGCTGCCCGCGTCGCTGACGGCCCTGGCCGACGCGCAGGCACAGGCCGCCCTGGATCTCGCCGGAGACCGGGGGCTGGTGCTCCTCGGCAGGTCCACCGGTGGCTGGATCGCCCACGCGGTGGCGCGGCGGCTGGTGGAGCGGGGCGCGGCGCCCCGGGCGGTGGTACTGATCGACACGCTCGCCTGCCCCTTGGACCTGGACGACCTCGCCATGGTGGCCGACCAGATGCTCGCCCCGGAGAGCAGCGTCTGGATGGACGACCACCGGTTGATCGCGATGGGCGGCTACCTGCGTGTCTTCGACGGCTGGGCCCCGGAGAGCATCGGGGTGCCCACCCTGCTGGTGCGGGCCCAAGAGCGCTCCGGAACGCACGACCGGCCGCGCTGGCCGCTGACCGACACGGTCGTCGACGTCCCCGGTGACCACTTCACCATGCTGGGCGAGCACGCGACGACGACGGCCCGTGCGGTGGACGACTGGCTGCGGGCGGCCCTCGCTGCGGACCGGGACGGGGATGACGTATGACGCCCCTGCTGACCTTGGAGAGGATCGAGTCCGCCATGCCCGACCGCACGGTCGTGGTGGAGGCGATGGCCCGACCTCTCGGTCTGAGCCGGGCGAAGGTCGCGCTGTTCCGTAGGGTGCACGGGCTGCACACCTTGCGGCTCGACGAGGAAGTTCCCCTGGTGGACATGGTGGTGTCGCCGGCCCGGGACATCGTGACCGGGCTCGCCGAGCCGCACCGGGTGCGGTACGTGATCCATGCGCGGGCCATCCACCAAGTGGCACCGCCGGCGACGGACATCGCCCGGCAGGTGCGCGACCGGCTCGGGCTCGCTCACGCCGAGGCGTTCTCGCTGACACAGCAGAACTGCGCCACCGGGCTCGGCGCCCTGGCCGTCGCCGCCGTGCTGCTGCGCGGCGGCGACCCCCGCGACCGTGTGCTGGTGGTGACGGGCGAGAAGTCCTTCTCCCCGCTGGTCCGACTGGTTCCGAACACGGCGATCATGGGAGAGGCCGCGGCGGCCTGCCTGATCGCCGCGGACGGCACGGGCCACCCCGTCCTGTCCCACGTCAGCCGTACCCTCGGCGAGTTCTCGGACCTCGTCTCCCTGCCCGCAGAAGAGCTGGCCCGGTTCGGGAAGGTGTACGCCCCGACGCTCGCGGAGGTGATCCGCCGGGCCGTCGACGAGGCCTCGCTCTCGCTGTCCGACATCGATCTGATCATCCCGCACAACGTCAACCTGATGGCATGGCGGCAGACCATCGCGGAGCTGGAGGTGCCGTCCGAGCAGGTCTTCCTGGACAACGTCGCGCGCTACAGCCACTGCTTCGCCTCGGACGTCTTCGTCAACTACACGACGCTGCGGGAGAAGGGCCGGCTGACGGAGGGCCGGCACTACGTGATGGCCTCGGTCGGCGCGGGCGCCACCTTCAACGCCGCCGTCCTGACCTACCGAGGGCCGCGATGACCAAGAACGGAGGGAGGAGTTCGGCAGTGAACACGGGAGTCACGACCCTCGAGGCGATGGCGTCCTACGCGCCCGAGCGCAGGGTGCCGATCGAGGACCTGGTGGACCGGCTGGGGCTGCGCCGTACCAAGCTCCGGCTCTTTCAACGGGTGCACGGACTCAAGGAGATCCGCTTCGATCCGGAGCTGAGCCTTTTCGACGTGGTGCTGCCGGCGGCCCGCCGGGTGGTCGCCGACGAGAGCACCGCGAGCCGGGTCCGACACGTGCTGTACGCCCACACCACGCAGGCGGTGACACCGGCACACGTCGATCCCGCGCGGGAGATCAGAGACCGGCTCGGGCTGCACCAGGCCGAGGCCTTCGGACTGAGCCATCAGAACTGTGCGAGCGGGATGGCCGCCGTCGACGTGGCCGGTGAACTCCTGCGGGCGGAGGGAAGGCCGGGTGACTGTGCCCTGGTCGTGACCGGGGAGCAGGCGTTCTCCCCCAAGATCCAGCTCATCGAGGACGTGGCCATCATGGGCGACGCCGCGGCGGCCTGTCTCGTCACGCTGGACGGAGCGGGCGACGCGGTGCGGTCCTACGTCACCAGCACCATGGGCGAGTTCTCGGCCGCGATGCTGCTGGACGAGGAGAGGTCGCTGCGCTTCTCGAAGGTGTACGCGCCGGAACTCGCGAAGGTCATGCGGCGTGCCGTCGCCGCGGCGGGGCTGGAGTTCGCGGACATCGACCTGGTCGTTCCGCACAACGTCAACCTCCAGTCGTGGCGTCAGACGATCAACGAGCTGGGCATACCACGCGCGCAGGTGTTCCTGGAGAACGTGGAGCGCTTCAGCCACTGCTTCGCCTCGGACGTCTTCCTCAACCACACGACGCTGCGCGAGGCGGGGCGGCTGGTTCCTGGGCGGCACTACCTGTTCGCGACCGTGGGCCTGGGCGCCACCTTCGCGGCCATGGTCATCACTCACGGGGCGTCCGTCACTCCAGCGGGGACGGAGCGGAAAGCGGGGAGGGAAGCGGCATGACCGCCACCGAATTCCATGTGCAGGGGCTGCCGGTGTCGGCGTTGGCCGACGAGTTCGGCACGCCGCTGTACGTGTACGACGCGGACGTCCTGCGCCGGACCTACGACGAACTGCGCGGTCTGACGCACCCCGCGGTCGACATCTACCTGTCGCTCAAGGCCAACCCCAACATCAGTGTCTGCGGCTACCTCGGCGGCCTCGGCGCGGGTGCCGAGGTGTCGTCGCTGGTCGAGCTCGAGACGGCGCGGCGGGCCGGTATCGCGCCGGCGGACACGATCTTCCTTGGCCCCGGCAAGACCCGCACGGAGCTGGAGGCATGTGTCGCCGCGGGGTTGCGCGCCATCGTGTGCGAGTCGCTGGAGGAACTGGCGGAGGTGGACGACATGGCCGTGGCGTCCGGCCGCGCCGACGTACCGGTCATGCTGCGTGTCAATCCGGACTTCCACACCAAGGGGTCGGGGCTCGCGATGGGCGGAAAACCACGCCAGTTCGGCATCGACGTGGCCCTGCTGCGCGATGCCGGCAGGATGCTGAAGGGGCTGCGGCGTACTCGGGTCACCGGTTTCCACGCCTATATGGGAACGCGTTTCCTTCGCCACGAGGATTTGGTCCATAACACTCGGGAGATTCTGGCCGTTGCAGCGTCCCTGGCCGATGAGACCGGAATCGAACTGAGCATCGTCGATTTCGGCGGGGGTTTCGGGATACCGTACTTCGACAATGAACCGGACCTGAATATTCCGGAACTCGCGGCGGGCATCGAGGCAACGGTCACCTCATTCCTGGAGGACCACCCGGACTGCCGGCTGATCAACGAGCTCGGCCGCTATCTCACCGCCCGGTGCGGGACGTACGTGACCCGGGCACGCTACGTCAAGGAATCCATGGGCGAGCGGTTCGTGGTGGCCGACGGCGGGACCAACCACCACATGGCCGCCGTCGGGGTGGGCAGCTTCGTCAAGCGGAATTTCCCGATCCGTTCGCTGACCCGCTACCACGAGGAACCCACCGGCGAGTACACGGTCACCGGCCCCCTCTGCACACCCAATGACGTCATCGGCAAGCGGGTCGCGCTCCCCGAGGTGCGTCCCGGGGACCTCATCGGGGTGGAGCGCTCCGGAGCGTACGGACCGTCGGCGTCCCCCGGGCTGTTCCTCAGCCACGGGTTCCCGGCCGAGGTCATGGTCCACCAGGGCACCGCCCACCTGGTACGCCGCCGGGACGTCGTGGACGACCTGCTGGGCAAGCAGCACCTCATCGCTTTCTGACGTTTCCGCTCCCCCGGTATTGGCTTTTCGACAAGAGGATGGAACCCCATGGAGAACACGGCAGTCGTGGAGTCGGTCGAGACCGCGCTCACCGAGGTGCTCGAACGGGAGGTGAGCGGGCTCACCTCTGACGTGCGGCTCTTCGAGGACCTGCACCTGGACTCGACCTCGGTGATGGAGATGCTCATGTCCCTGGAGGACAGCATGAACGTCGCCATCGACCCCGAAACACTGGACATGGACGACTTCATGACCGTGGGCACGCTGACCGCCTACCTTCAGCGGCTGCTCGGCGAGGGGAAGTGACGATGCCGGTCCTGCGCTCGGCCGCCGCGATCGCCGACCCGCCCCGACGGCCGTACCACGACGACCCGTCCATCGTCGGCTTCTTCCGCGACCTGGTGGAGCCGTTCGGTTCCACCGCCGACGAGCGGCGGCTGCGCGAGGGGGCCAACGTCTCCCACCGCGACCTCGTGGACCAGCTGGTCACGGCGGAGGGGATCGACGGGCCTACGGACCTGGTGGTCGTCACCCATGCGCTGCCCGACGTGCACCCGTTCACCGCGGTCGCCTCGCACCTGAACATGCTGCTCGGTGGTGCGGCGCAGAGTTTCTGCGTGTCCGAGCAGGGCCTCGCGGCCCCATTCACGGCACTGCGGATCATCGCCGCCTACCAGCGGGCCGGCCGGGCGCGACGGGCCGTCCTCGCAATCCTGGAGCAGACCACCCTGCCGACCTCTCATCCGCTCGTGGACACCCGGGACCTGACCGACTCCGGTGTCTTGCTCGTGCTCGGCGACGCAGGCAGGCCGGACGGGGAGGGCGGGCCCGCCCTCTCCGGCGTCGAGTCGTTCGCGTCCCCGGAGGACACCGCCGCCCGGTTGAGCGAGCTGGCCGCCGCCGACCCGGCGGGGACGCTGCTGGTGCTCGGCCCGGGCGTCCAGGACGGCGCTGTGGACGAGGCCGGGGCTCGGATCAGCCGCGCCGGGGAGACCAGTTACTGCACGAGTGTCTGGCTGGAACTGGCCCGTCACTGGCAGGACTGGTGCCGGGACGCCGCCACGGTGATCCTCTGCGACGTCGATCCACTGACGAAGGAGGGGCAGCTGGCCGTGTTCCGCTCACCCTCGGCTCCCGGTGAAGCCGGGTAGGGCGGCCGGGATGCATATCGGGATCGACGTCCTCGGCCTGGGCGAACTGGACCGTCTCCAGACTCGCCCGTGGTTCCGCCGGTACACCTACGCCACGGACGAGCTGGCCCTCGCCGACGGTTTCGGCCGGGAGCGGGCACGGGAGTTCCTCGCCGGCCGGTTCGCCGCGAAGGAGGCGGTGCTCAAAGTGCTCGGCACGGGATGCCGCGGCGGGCTGCTGCCCCGGCACATCTGCGTCACCCGCGGGGCACGGACCGGGCCCCTGGTGCGGCTGACGGGGGCGGCACAGCGCAGGGCGGCGGAGATCGGGCTGTCGGACCTGACGGTGTCCATCGCCCACAAGGGGGAGTACGTGGTCGCCGTGGCCCTGGGCCACGGCGACCACGAGACGGCGTCACGAGCCGGTGACGCCTCGGTGACCGCACGGACGGTCCTGGAAGAGATCGCCTTGCGCGAGTCGGCGCGGAGCGGACGGTCGGAGTGAGGTCGAAGTATGTCTGAAACAGTTACCGCGACACTGCGCGCGCGAATGGCTCAAAAGGACGCCCATTACGGCGGAAATCTTGTTGACGGCGCCCGGATACTTCAATTGTTCGGCGACGTTGTGACAGAGATCACCGTCCGAATGGACGGGGACGAGGGTCTGCTCAGTGGCTACAGTGAGATCGAATTCAAGACGCCCGTGTATGTCGGTGATTACATCGAGGTGAGCGGACTTCTGGTAGGCAGGAGTAGACTCCGGCGCGTCGTGGAATTCACGGCACATAAATACATTGCCGCCCGGTACGGGCAAGGGGCAACCCGAGCCGAACTGCTCGGGGATCCCGTGGTCGTCTGCCGGGCGGTGGGCACCGCCGTGATTCCCCGCGACGCCGCGCGGCGTCCGTCCGCCGGCGCCGTGCGGACGGCGAACGCCGACGAGTCCCGAGCAGAGTGAGAAAGGTGTCATGTCCTTATCCGCAAACACGTCCCCGCAGCCCAGCCGGGTGCTGCTCGTAGCCGTCGCCAGCGCCTTCCTGGTGGGCCTGGATTCGATGATCACCGTTCCGCTTGTGCCGGCCATCGCCGAGGACACCGGGACCGCAGCCCGGCTGGGTGGTCTCTTCGTCAGCGCCTACGCCCTGTTGTTCGCGCTCGCGGCCCCGCTGTGCGGCGCGATGTCGGACCGGCTGGGCCGTCGCACGGTCCTCACGAGCGGTCTCGTCCTCTTCGCCCTCGGCAACGCCCTGACGGGCGTCACCTCCCACTTCACCCTGCTGCTCGGCTGCCGCGCCCTGGCCGGTCTGGGCGCTGCGATGATCATGCCCAGTGTCTACGCGATGATCGCGGACACCTTCCCCTTCGAGCGTCGTGGCAAGGTCATGGGCATCGTGGTGGCAGGTCTGCTCAGTTCCACTGTCATCGGAGTGCCGCTCGGCTCCTACCTCGCCCATCTGCTGGGCTGGCGCGTCGCGTTCTTCGCCGTCGGCGGGGTGGCCGTCCTGGTGTGCGCGCTGGTGCTCTCGATGATCCCCGCGACAGTGCCGCCCGCAGCGCAACAGCACAGCGCCAAGAGCCCCGTGGCCGTCTATCTCGGCATGGTCGGCCGCGCCGTGACCACACCCGCCGTGCTCTGTGTGCTCGGCTGCACCCTGCTGTGGGCCTTCGCCCTGTACGGCATGTTCTCCAACATCGGTGTCTTCTACGCCGAGCGTTTCGGCTTCAACGAGGCGCAGACCGGTCTCGCCATCATGGGATCGGGCGCCGGCAGCATGGCCGGCGCGCTGCTGGGCGGCCGTATCGCGGACAAGCTGGGCAAGCGCACCGTGATCGTGGCGGCCGCCCTGGTCGCGGCCGCCGGAGTGACCTCCGTGGCCCTCATCGGCGACCACCTGGTTGCCGTTCTCGTCGTCTTCGTCGTCTGGGGTACGGCGGTCGGCGTCGGCCAGCCCTCCCTCAACGCCCTGGTGAGCGAGTTGCGGCCGGAGACGCGCGGCACCGCACTCGCGCTCAACAGCTCCGCCCAGTACGGCGGAATGACGCTGGCGACCACCATCGCCGCCCTCCTTCTGGACAACGGCGTCTCATTCAGCGTGATCGGCGCGATCTGCGGTGCCTGCGCGCTCGCCGTGCTGCCCCTGCTCATCGGCGTCCGGGTGGCCGGCAAGGCCGATGCTTCCGTAGCGGTCGGAGCGCCCACGCCGGAAGCCGGGGCGAAGGCATGACCGACACCCGCCCCGCGCCGACCGATCACGGCAAGGCGCTCTTCGAGCGCTTCGTCGACCTGTGGAACGGAGAGGTGGACTTCGCCGACACACCGGAGTTCATCGCCGACGACTTCACCGTGCACAGCGCCGAACTGGCCCGCTACCTCGGCTTTCCCGACTCCAGACAGATCACCACCCGCGACGGCCTGCTCGACTGGGTCACCGCAGTCCGCACGCTCCTGCACGACGTGCGCTTCACCACGCGTCCCGGCCCCCTCAGGGAGGGCGACCTCGTCGCCGGCGGGTACACAGTGACCGGCACCTACGCCGGTGGCGCCCCCACCGCGACCGTCGCCCCGGGAACAGCCGTCAGCTACTCCGGTATGTCCATCGTCCGTCTCGAGAACGACAAGATCGCCGAGTACTGGGTGCTGTCCGACGCCCTCGGACTGTTGTCCCAGCTGGGCGCCGTGCCCAAACCCTGACCTCACGCACCCGCCGGGCGCGCCGATGACAGGTTCGGGAACGGCCCGCGCCGATTCGTCGTGCCGTGGGCGGACACCGGTCCCGGCAGGACGGTGCCGGGACCGGTGTCCGGGCGATCGAGCCATTCGACATGGCGACGGGGGAGTCGTCGCCTGAAGGGAACTGAGCAAGTTGTCCGAGAACACGCTCCTTCACCACCTCCTGGACATCGCCGCCCAGGCCTGGCCAGAGCGCCCGGCCGTCAGCCGACAGGAGTCCACCACGACGTTCACGGCCCTGCGCGACGCCAGCCACCGGCTGGCCGCCTGGCTGCACGCCCAAGGCGTCGAGCGAGGCCGACGCGTGGTCATCGCCGTGCCTTCGGGTCCGCTGATCCCCGCGCTCGTCTTCGCGGCCTCACGCCTCGGCGCCCCGTGGTCCGTCCTCCACGAACAAGTGCGGGGCGTACCGCTGGAGCACGTGCTCGACGACTGCGAGCCGAGCCTCGTCGTCGCCGAGGATCCCGCGTCGCGCCAGACCGCGCGGGACCGGGGCATCGTCGCCGCCCGCCCCGAGGACCTGCTGCCGATCGCGTTCCCCGAGCCCGGCACATCCGCCCCCGTGGAGCCGATCGCCGTACGCGAGCCACTCGCCGTCGACCCGGTCTGCCTGATCTACACCTCGGGCACCACCTCCCTTCCCAAGGCCGTGGTGAGCACCCATCAGCAGGTCGTCTTCGCAGCCCGGGCCATTCAGCAGGTCCTGGGGTACCAGGACGAGGACGTCGTCTACTGTCCTTTGCCGCTCTCCTTCGACTACGGCCTCTACCAGATCTTCCTCGGCGCCCTCAGCGGTGCGCACATCGTGCTCGGCAGCGCGGCCGAGGCCGGACCGGCCCTGCTGCGCAGTCTGCTGGACAGCAAGGCGACCGTCCTGCCCGCCGTCCCGTCGGTCGCCGAGTCGCTGGTATGGCTGCTGAAGCGGGCCTCTGCCCAGCGCCCGCCGCTCAGGCTGCTGACCAACACCGGTGCCGCTCTGTCGACCGAGACGGTCAACGCGCTGCGTGCCGCGATACCCGGACTGCGCGCCCAGGTGATGTACGGCCTCACCGAGTGCAAGCGCGCCGTGATCATGCCACCGGACGGGGACCTGGAACGCCCCGGTTCCTGCGGGCTGCCGTTGCCCGGCACCGAGATTCTCATCGTCGACGACGACGGTGCCCCCGTGCCCGCCGGTGTCGTGGGCGAGATCGTCGTCCGGGGCCCGCACGTGATGGCCGGCTACTGGCGGCGGCCCGAACTGAACGCCCAGCGCTTCCCGCGCCGCGACGGCCTCTTCCCCGAGCTGCGCACCGGTGACTACGGCCACGTGGACGAGGACGGGTACCTGTACTTCTCCGGCCGCCGCGACGACCTGTACAAGGAGCGCGGCTTCCGTCTCAGCGCCACCGAGGTCGAGGCCGCCGCGCATCGGGTGCCCGGAGTCGTCTCGGCCGCCGTCCTGCCGCCGTCCGGCAAGAAGCCCGCTGTCCTCGCCGTGGTCGCGGAGATCGGCGCGGAGCAGGTTCTCGACAGGATGCGCGAGCAGATCGAGGAGTTCAAGGTCCCGAGGCGCTGCGCCGTTCTGGAGGAACTACCGCTGAGCGGCAACGGAAAAGTCGACCGCAAGAAGCTCGCCACCATCATCGAGGGCCGCTCCGGCCTGACCGGCTGGGCGTGAACAGAGGGAAGACCGGATCATGAGCTCACACTTCGACGTCGTCGTTCTCGGCGCTGGGCCCGGCGGCTACACGGCCGCGGTGCGGTCCGCGCAACTCGGGCTGCGGACGGCCGTCGTGGAGGAGAAGTACTGGGGCGGGGTGTGTCTCAACGTCGGATGCATCCCGTCCAAGGCGCTGCTCCGCAACGCCGAACTGGCCCAGATCTTTACCCGCGAGGCGAAGACCTTCGGTATCACGGTCGAGGGCAGCGTCAGCTTCGACTACGGCGAGGCGTTCCGGCGCAGCCGCAAGGTGGCCGACGGCCGGGTCAACGGCGTCCATTACTTGATGAAGAAGAACGGCATCACCGAGTACGACGGCCGGGGCACGTTCACCGACGACCACACGTTGCGGGTGGAGTTGGCCGCGGGTGGCACCGAGACCGTGACCTTCGACCACTGTGTCATCGCGACCGGGGCGACCACCCGCCTGCTGCCGGGCACCGCACGGAGCGAGCGGGTCGTCACCTACGAGGAGCAGATCCTCTCCGAGACGCTGCCGGAGAGCATCGTCATCGCGGGCGCGGGCGCCATCGGCGTCGAGTTCGCGTACGTGCTCAGCAGTTACGGGGTCAAGGTCACCATCGTCGAGTTCCTCGACCGTCTGGTGCCGCTGGAGGACGCCGACGTCTCGGCGGAACTCGCCCGGCACTACCGCAAGCTGGGCATCCAGGTGCTCACGTCCACCCGCGTCGAGGCCATCGACGACACCGACCCGGCCGCCAAGGTGCGCGTCACAGTGACACGCGAGGGCCGGCAGGAGGTACTGGAGGCCGACAAGGTCCTCCAGGCCATCGGCTTCGCCCCGCGCGTGCGCGGATACGGCCTGGAGAACACCGGCGTACGGCTGACCGCGCGCGGCGCGATCGATGTCGACGCCCGCGGCCGGACCAGCGTTCCGCACCTCTTCGCCATCGGCGACGTCACGGCGAGGCTGATGCTGGCGCACGCCGCGGAGGCGATGGCCATGGTGGCCGCCGAGACCATCGCGGACGCCGAGACCATGGAACTCGACTTCACGATGGTTCCACGCGCCACCTACTGTCAGCCGCAGATCGCGAGCTTCGGCTGGACGGAGGCCGAAGCCAGGGAGCGGGGGTTCGACGTCAGGGTCGCGAAGTTCCCCTTCACGGCCAACGGGAAGGCCCACGGTCTCGGCCATCCCAGCGGTTTCGTCAAAGTCATCAGCGACGGCCGGCACGGAGAGCTGCTGGGCGCCCACCTGATCGGCCCCGAGGTGACGGAGCTGCTCCCCGAGTTGACCCTGGCCCAGCAGTGGGACCTGACGGTGCATGAAGTCGCCCGCAACATCCACGCGCATCCCACGCTCGGGGAGGCGGTGAAGGAAGCGATCCACGGCCTCGCCGGACACATGATCAACATGTAAGGACCGACCTGGCCGCCGTTCGTCGGTTGCCGAGGCTCCAAGAGGGCAGCGGCGGCCGGCGGCCGGTATGTGATGTACCACGGCTTTCCGGTCTGCGGCACTCAGGCGGAGACGATGGGCAGGACATCCGGCGAGAGTGCCCCTGCACGGGCGGATGCGCTCGTCATCCGGCGGCGGTGGTGACGGCGGCACAGGACCTCGTAGCCGATCTCGTCTGCGGAGTGGGTGACGTCGCCGACGACGACCTGGGCGCCCTCGACGACCATCACCCCGCCTATCGTGCGGGCGTTGTGCGTGGCGCGGGCTCCGCACCAGCACAGGGCCTCGACCTGGAGGACCTCCACCCGGTCGGCCAGTTCCACCAGCCGCTGCGAGCCGGGGAACAGCTTGGAGCGGAAGTCCGTCGTGATGCCGAAGGCGTAGACGTCGAGGCTCAGGTCGTCGACCACACGCGCCAGTTGGTCGATCTGCTCCGGTGCGAGGAACTGCGCCTCGTCGGCGATCACGTAGTCCGCGCGGCCGCCCTGCGAGAGGTGGTCGACGAGGTGGCCGTAGAGGTCCTGTCCGTCGCCGACCTCCACCGCGTCCGTCACCAGGCCGAGGCGTGAGGACAGCTTGCCCTCGCCGGCGCGGTCGTCGCGCGAGAAGATCATGCCCTGCAGGCCGCGCGCCGAGCGGTTGTGCTCGATCTGGAGAGCCAGCGTCGACTTCCCGCAGTCCATCGTTCCGCAGAAGAACACCAGCTCGGGCATGTGGAGTTGAGCACCTTTCGGCGTGGGAGGACGGGGTGGGGCATGGAGTGGGGCTGTTCAGGAGCGTACTTCGAGCAGGGGGACCAGCTGCTCGGCGGGGGTCATCGAACCGTGGTTGCCGACCATCGCCGACTCCTTCGGCTCCCGCTCGGAGGCGATGAGCAGGACATCGTCCCGCGCGGCGGCGACCACGTCACCGATCCTGCCGTACACCCGTTCGTCGATCCGCGGGCCGAACCAGCCCGCCGCGATGGCCTCGTCGCGCGAGGCCACCCAGAACTGCTCGCCGAGCACCTCGCGCCAGCACGTCAGGACGTCGTTCGCCGCGCCGGGCACCGCGTAGACGTGGCGGGCACGGCCCTCACCGCCGAGCAGGGCGACCCCGGCGCTCAGCTCCCAGTCCTCGTCGAAGTCGATGCGGTGCTGCTCGTCGAAGGGCACGTCGATCATGCCGTGGTCGGCGGTGACGTAGAGCGCGCTGCGCGGCGGCAGTTGCTCGGCCAGCCGCTGGACCAGGCGGTCGGCGTACATGAGCTGGCCGCGCCAGGCGTCGGAGTCGACGCCGAAGCGGTGGCCGGCGCCGTCGACCTCGGCGAAGTACGTGTACACCAGGGAGCGGTCGCCCGCGGCCAGTTGCTCGGCCGCCAGGTCGATGCGGTCCTCGCCGGGCAGCCGCCCGAGGAACGTTCCTCCACTGAGCGCGACCCTGGTCAGCGGGGTGTTCTCGAAGGTCGGCGACGACACCTGCGCGGCGTGCACCCCGGCCGCGTGCGCCAGCTGGAAGACCGTGGGGTACGGCTGCCAGGGGCCGGGCGGGGTCCACGGCTGCCAGCGCAGCTGGTTCATCAGCTCACCGGTGTCGGGGTTGCGGACGGTGTAGCCGGGCAGGCCGTGCGCTCCGGGCGGCAGGCCGGTGCCGACCGAGGCGAGCGAGGTCGCCGTGGTCGCCGGGTAGCCGGCGGTGAGTGGACGCCCGGTGCCGCCGCGCGAGGTGGCGAGCAGGGACGTCATGAAGGGGGCGTCCTCGGGGTGCGCCTTCAGCTGCTCCCAGCCGAGGCCGTCGATCAGGAACACGCAGTTCCGGTCGGCGGGGGTCAGCTCGGTGATCGCGGCGCTCATGTCCGGGACGCCCAGGCCGGCGGCCAGGGTGGGCAGGAGGTCGGCGAGCGATCCGCTGCCGTACTCGGGGACGGGTGCGGAGGCGACGGTGAGCGGTTCGGGGTGGTCGTCCCAGGCCGTCTTGAGCTGTGTCATCAGCGGGTCGTGTCCGCGGTCGCCTCGGAGAGGGCCTGGGCGAAGGCGAGCGCCTCGCGCACGGTCTCCGGTCCGTCCCCGGCCTCGCTGACGCGCAGGCTGAGGTCGTCCGCCGTCGAGTTGCCCGTGTAGCCGTGGTCCGCCTCGCAGTTGGGGTCGCCGCACGCGGCCGGCTCCAGGTCGATGCGGGAGACGGCGCCCCAGCCGATGGTGAGGACGACCTCACGGGGCAGGGTCCCCGGCTTGTACGACTCGGGGTTGGCGACCACGCGGCTGACCACGACCGACGAGATGCGGCCGATCTTCACGGACTCCGTCGACGTCGTGGCGTACGGCGTCGGGGAGGTGCTGTCCGCGGCCTGCTCGTCGGTGTGGCTGACGATGAAGCGGTTGTCGGTGAGGACGAGCACCGTCACGTGCCGCCGGACCTCGTTCTGGTCGAACGTCGTCTCCTGGTGGACCAGGTACGACCGGATGGGCTCGCCGCCCACGGCGGCCTCCACCGCCTCGGCCACGAGGGCCGGGTAGTAGCCGCTGCGCTCGATCGCCGCCCGCAGCCCCTGGGTCGTCGTACTGGTCTTGGCCATGACGCCCATCCTACGGGGGACCACTGACTGCGAGGGACAGCTCGCCCCCTGTCAGTACGCGGGGAGTGTCCGCGGGCCGAGGTCGTCGCGGGCGGGCGGGTGCGCGAGGCGCACGGAGGCGCCGAGGACGCTCAGGCCGTGCGAGGCGACGACGACCGGTTCCAGGGTGACCGCGACGACCTCGGGGTGGTCGTCGACCAGCCGGGAGACGCGCAGCAGCAGCTCCTCCAGGGCACGGGTGTCGGCCGGTGCCGAGCCGCGCCAGCCGAACAGCAGCGGTGCGGTGCGGATCGCGCGCACCAGCGAGTGCGCCTCCCGGTCCGTGACCGGGATCAGCCGGTGCGCGGTGTCCCCGAGCAGCTGTGAGGCGGCCCCGGCGAGCCCGAAGGAGAGCACCGCTCCGGCCGCGGGGTCGATGACGGCCCGTACGACGACGTCCACGCCCCGTGGCGCCATCCGCTGCACCACCGGTCGCAGCTCATCCGGCGCGCCGAACAGTTCGGTCAACTCTGCGTACGACCGGCGCAGTTGCTCCTCGTCCGCGAGGTCGAGGCGGACGCCGCCCAGGTCGGCTCGGTGCCTGAGGTGCGGGGCGGTGGCCTTGAGGGCGACCGGGTAGCCGAGATCGCGGGCGGCGTCAAGGCCACCGCCCCGCACCTCAGGCACCGAGCCGGCC
>NZ_JAIGQA010000005.1:0-100640 GCF_019733245.1 Streptomyces sp. WAC04114 | reverse complement strand
TGCAGATCGTCGGCAGCGTCAGATGGGTAGAAGGGACAGGGCCCCCGGCGAGGAGCACGGGATCGACGGTGGCACCGCCTGCCCCTGGTGCGCCACGCGCAACCGCCCGGAGCGGCACTTCTGTGCCCGGTGCGCGATGCCCATGGCCGGTGACGGACCCGCCCCGGCCCCACTGCCCTGGTGGCGGCGGCTCGGCCCGTTCGGCAGCCGGGAGACGCCCTGGGCGGGCGACCGTCCCCGGCTGCGCCGCACCTTCGACCGTGTCCTGTCCTGGCTGGGCATCGCGCTGGTGCTGGCCCTGCTGATCGCGCTGGTGGTCAACATCCCGCAGGGCATCCAGGCCACCCGGGACCACTTCGCCAAGCGCGCCCCGGTCTCCCCGGACCGCTACAGCGCCTCGCGCTCCTACCCGGGCCACAAGCCCGACCTGGTCTTCGACAAGCTGAACGACACCTGGTGGGGCCCGGGCGTCTCCGAGTCGGCTCAGGGCCAGTACATAGAGGCGCGCTTCGACGAGCCCACCCGGCTGCTGGACCTGATCATCACGCCGGGCACGTCCACACGCGCCGATCAGCTCTCCAAGTCGGCGCTGCCGCACCGCCTCACGGTCACCGTCACCGGAAAGGACGGCAAGACCACATCCCGCGGCCTGACCCTCGACCAGGGGGCGGGCCCGCAGCGGCGCGCCTTCCGCGTCGGCGAGGTGACCGCCGTCCGCTTCACCATCGATTCCGCCTACGGCACCTCGGCGAAGAAGCAGGTCGCCATCGCGGAGATCGAGTTCTTCGGCCCGTCCAGCGCGAACAACACCTGAGCGCACGGCGGCCCCGGACGGATCCTGCCGTCCGGGGCCGCTCGCTCGGGTCGGGGCGCTTACGCGTCCAGCGACGTCATCACGTGCTTGATGCGCGTGTAGTCGTCGAAGCCGTAGCCGGAGAGGTCCTTGCCGTAGCCGGACTTCTTGAAGCCGCCGTGCGGCATCTCGGCGACCAGCGGGATGTGGGTGTTGATCCACACGCAGCCGAAGTCGAGCTTCTTGGACATCCGCATGGCGCGGCCGTGGTCCTTGGTCCACACGGAGGAGGCCAGCGCGTACTCGACGCCGTTGGCCCACTCCACGGCCTGCTCCTCGTCGGAGAAGGACTGGACGGTGATGACCGGGCCGAAGACCTCGTTCTGGATGATCTCGTCGGTCTGCTTCAGGCCCGAGACGACGGTCGGGGCGTAGAAGTAGCCCTTGTCGCCGACCCGCTTGCCGCCGGCCTCCACGCGCGCGTGCGCGGGCAGCCGCTCGATGAAGCCCTCGACCTGCTTGAGCTGGTTGGGGTTGTTGAGCGGGCCGAACAGCACGTCCTCGTCGTCCGGCTGCCCGGTCTTCGTCTCGGAGGCGGTCTTGGCCAGCGCGGAGACGAACTCGTCGTGGATGGACTCGTGGACGAGCACGCGGGTGGCGGCCGTGCAGTCCTGGCCGGCGTTGAAGTAGCCGGCGACCGAGATGTCCTCGACGGCCTTGGCGATGTCGGTGTCCTCGAAGACCACGACCGGGGCCTTGCCGCCCAGCTCCAGGTGGACGCGCTTGACGTCCTTGGCGGCGGACTCGGCGACCTGGATGCCGGCGCGCACGGAACCGGTGATGGAGGCCATCGCCGGGGTGTCGTGCTCGACCATCATGCGGCCGGTCTCACGGTCGCCGCAGATGACGTTGAAGACGCCCTTGGGGACGATCGAGCCGATGATCTCGGCCATGAGGACCGTCGAGGCCGGGGTGGTGTCGGACGGCTTCAGCACCACGGTGTTGCCCGCCGCGATCGCCGGGGCGAACTTCCACACGGCCATCATCATCGGGTAGTTCCACGGCGCGACCTGCGCGCAGACGCCGACCGGCTCCCGGCGCACGATGGAGGTCAGGCCCTCCATGTACTCACCGGCCGAGCGGCCCTCCAGCATCCGCGCCGCGCCCGCGAAGAAGCGGATCTGGTCGACCATCGGCGGGATCTCCTCGGAGCGGGTCAGCCCGGTCGGCTTGCCCGTGTTCTCCACCTCGGCCGCGATCAGCTCCTCGGCGCGCTCCTCGAAGGCGTCCGCGATCTTCAGCAGGGCCTTCTGCCGCTCGGCGGGCGTGGTGTCGCGCCAGCCGGGAAAGGCCTCGGCGGCCGCCGCCATAGCGGCGTCCACGTCCGCCTGCCCGGACAGCGGAGCGGTCGCGTACGCCTCACCCGTCGCGGGATTGACCACCTCGGTGGTCCGTCCGTCGGCGGCGTCCCGGAACTCACCGCCGATGTAGTTGCGCAGACGACGAAGCTCGGTGCTCACTGCCGGCCCTCCAGTTCGGATGTCCAGTACTTGAGACACCCACCCTAGTCGGCCGACCCACGTTTTCAACACCCCCACTCCCTTCGATCGTGCGGAATCCGCAGGAGTCGGGGACTCAAACAACGGATTTCATCGCTCCAGGCTTGCGGAAGTGTCGAGACCTCGTGCACAGTGACCTCGTGGCCAGTCGAAGCGCAGACCAGAAGGGCTCGCGGGAGTCCCGCGAGCCCTCCCGCGAGTCCAGGAACGGCAGCTCGGCCCAGCTGGACGCCGTCTCCCTCGCCATCATCGAGCAGCTCCAGGAGGACGGCCGCCGGCCGTACGCCGCCATCGGCAAGGCCGTGGGCCTGTCGGAGGCGGCCGTGCGCCAGCGCGTCCAGAAGCTGCTCGATCAGGGCGTGATGCAGATCGTCGCCGTCACGGACCCGCTCACCGTGGGCTTCCGCAGACAGGCGATGGTCGGCGTCAACGTCGAGGGCGACGTGGAATCGGTCGCGGACGCGCTGTCGGCGATGCCCGAATGCGAGTACGTGGTGATGACCGCGGGCTCCTTCGACCTGATGGTGGAGATCGTCTGCGAGGACGACGACCACCTTCTGGAGGTCATCAACAAACGCATACGGGCGGTGCCCGGAGTGCGCTCCACCGAGAGCTTCGTCTACCTCAAGCTCAAGAAGCAGACCTACATGTGGGGAACCCGATAATCGTGAGGACCCGATAGCCGTGAGCAAGGACCTCTCCCAGTCCGCGTACGACCACCTGTGGATGCACTTCACGCGCATGTCGTCGTACGAGAAGGCCCCCGTGCCCACCATCGTCCGGGGCGAGGGCACGTACATCTACGACGACAAGGGCAAGCGCTACCTGGACGGCCTCGCCGGCCTCTTCGTGGTGCAGGCCGGGCACGGCCGGGTCGAGCTCGCCGAGACCGCCTTCAAGCAGGCCCAGGAGCTCGCGTTCTTCCCGGTGTGGTCCTACGCCCACCCCAAGGCCGTCGAGCTGGCCGAGCGCCTCGCCGGGCACGCGCCGGGCGACCTCAACAAGGTCTTCTTCACCACCGGCGGCGGTGAGGCGGTCGAGACCGCCTGGAAGCTGGCCAAGCAGTACTTCAAGCTGACCGGCAAGCCCACCAAGCACAAGGTCATCTCCCGCGCGGTCGCCTACCACGGCACCCCCCAGGGCGCCCTGTCCATCACCGGTCTGCCGGCCTTGAAGGCTCCCTTCGAGCCGCTGGTGCCGGGCGCGCACAAGGTGCCGAACACCAACATCTACCGCGCCCCGATCCACGGCGACGACCCGGAGGCCTACGGCCGCTGGGCCGCCGACCAGATCGAGCAGCAGATCCTCTTCGAGGGCCCGGACACCGTCGCCGCGGTCTTCCTGGAGCCGGTGCAGAACGCGGGCGGCTGCTTCCCGCCCCCGCCCGGGTACTTCCAGCGGGTCCGCGAGATCTGCGATCAGTACGACGTGCTGCTCGTCTCGGACGAGGTCATCTGTGCCTTCGGCCGTCTGGGCACGTACTTCGCCTGCGACAAGTTCGACTACGTGCCGGACATGATCACCTGCGCCAAGGGCATGACCTCGGGCTACTCCCCGATCGGCGCGTGCATCATCTCCGACCGCCTGGCCGAGCCGTTCTACAAGGGCGACAACACCTTCCTGCACGGCTACACCTTCGGCGGCCACCCGGTCTCCGCGGCCGTGGGCCTGGCCAACCTCGACCTGTTCGAGCGCGAGAACCTCAACCAGCACGTCCTGGACAACGAGGGCAACTTCCGCGCCACCCTGGAGAAGCTCCACGACCTGCCGATCGTCGGCGACGTCCGCGGCAACGGCTTTTTCTACGGCATCGAGCTGGTGAAGGACAAGAACACCAAGGATTCCTTCAACGACGAGGAGACCGAGCGCGTCCTGTACGGGTTCCTCTCCAAGGCGCTGTACGACAACGGCCTGTACTGCCGGGCCGACGACCGCGGCGACCCGGTCGTCCAGCTCGCCCCGCCGCTGATCTCCGACCAGTCGACGTTCGACGAGATCGAGCAGATCCTGCGCGCCACGCTGACGGAGGCGTGGACGAAGCTCTGACGCCCGTCGCTCAGATCGTCTTCCTGGATGATCAACACCGGCCCCGGTGCCGCCCGTTCGAGTGAGAAACGGCGGCCCGGGGCCGCGTGCTGTCCGGCGTCCCGCCGCCTTCTGCCTAGCGTGCCCAGTGACCGATCGGCCCTGCCTTCGTTCCCCCGCACGGGGGATGGCACGGGAACTACGGATCTGAACCGAGGTGTACGCGCATGGAGGCCCCGCCGGACAACGACGTGCTCTGGGCACGCGCCCTGCACTTCCAGCACGACGACGGCTCGCCCGCGCTCTGCGGCGTCTCGCTCGGCGTGCGCGAGGGCGAGATCCTCGCCCTGAGCGGCCCGCGCGGCAGCGGCAAGACGACCCTGCTGCGGTGCCTGTCCGGCCTGGTGCCCGTACGGCGCGGCGAGGTCTGGTTCAACAGCGTGCCCGTGCACACCATGGGCCCGCTCACCCGCGAGCGGCTGCGCCGCGACCGCTTCGGCTGGATCGATCCGGCCCCCTCCCTGGTCCCGGAGCTCAACGCCTGGGAGAACACCGCCCTGCCGCTGATGCTGCGCGGCACCAGCCGGCGCCGCGCCAAGACCGCCGCCCTGGAGTGGCTGGAGCGCCTGGACATCGGCGACAGCGCCCGCAAACGGCCGCACCAGCTGGTGCAGGCCGAGCGGCAGCGGGTCTGCATCGCCCGCGCCCTCGCCCCCGCGCCGTCGGTGCTGTTCGCCGACGAGCCCACGGCGCCCCTGCACCGCGCCGACCGCACCCATGTGCTGCGCACCCTCACCACGGCGGCCCGCTCCCACCGCATCACCGTCGTCCTGGCCACCCATGACGCGGAGACCGCGGCCCTCGCCGACCGCACGGTGTCGCTGCTGGACGGGCGGCGCGTGCAGACGGTGCACCTGCCGCCGGTCGCCGAGCCCCGCGAGCCGGAAGGCCGGGCCGCGTGCTCGCTCTCCGTCTGACCCGCGGCGCCCACCCCGCCGTCCAGCTGCGCCGCCTGATGGTCGCGGCGGCCTCGGCGGGCACGGCCTTCCTGCTGCTCGCCGCCCTCGGCTACGCGCTGGGCCACCCCGGCTCCCCCGGCGCCGCCCTGCTGCGGCTGGCCTGGTGCGCGGCCCCGCTGGCCGCCACGATCTACTTCGCGGTCGCCGTGGCCCGTACCGACCCCGGCACCAGGCCCCGCGCGGGCCTCTCGGCGATCGGTCTCGGCCCGGTGCGCATGATGGCCGTCTCGGCGACGACAACGGCCCTGTCCTGCACGCTGGGCGCGATGCTCGCCCTGCTCGTCTTCCTGCACCTGCGGGGCGACCTGACGGGCATGCCCTTCGACGGTGCCGCCGCCGAGTCCCTCGCCGCGGACCGCCCCCTGCCGCTGCCGGGCGCCCTGACCCTGCTGGCACTCGTGCCCGTCGGCGCGTCGGTGGCGGTGGCCCTGGCCCTGCGCCCGCGCGAGGCGAGGGCCACCGGGCCCGGGGCGGCCCGGTCGTACGGCCGCTTCGGCACGTACCGACGCACCAGCACCCGCGAGACCTCCGGGGCGTACGGCCGGTTCGGCCGGCAGATCATCCGGCCCACGAAGGGCGCCCAGGCCACCGCGGGTGGGGCCGAGACCGCCACGACGAGCGGCCCGCCCGCGGCCCGGGCCGGCGGATCCGCGCCGGCGGCGGTCACGGGGCCCGGCGGCGCCGTGAGCGCGGTCGCGGACCCGCCGGCTCAGCTGCCCGGCCACATGCTCGACGACGCGGCCCAGCCGGGCGCCCCGGAGACGGGCGCCGGTGACCCTGCCGGGCTGCCCGCATCCCCTCACCCGGACGCGGCGGGCGCGCGCGGCCCGGCCGGCGATCCCGGCCCGTGGCTCAGCCCGCGCGCGGCGGCGCCGGACGCGGCCGGAGCCATCAGCCCCGCCGGCGCCCTGGCCGGACACCCCGGCCCGGGCGACGCGATGTCCGACGCCCCCGATGACTCCACGACCCCTGACGCGGCTCTGCCGGACACCATCGCCGCCCCCTCCGGTCTCCCCTGGGGGATCACCGTGCTGGCCGCGGGCCTCGCCGTGGAGAGCTACACGAGCCGTACCTCCCCGACGCCGCCCGACCTCTCCTTCTCCGGTGCGTCCCCGGGCGTGATGGCGGGCTGGGCGCTCGCCGCCGTCGGCCTGGCGCTGGCCGGTCCCGGCCTGACCCATCTGTGCGGACGGCTGCTCCAGTCGGCCCGCCCCGGTGCCCTGCGGCTCCTGGCCGGCCGCATCCTCATGGCGGAGTCCGTCCGCATCGGACGCCCCCTCGGGGTCGTCTGCGCGGTGCTGTCCGCCGCGTGGGCCATGGCGCTGCTGCATGCCCCGGACGGGCTCTCGCTCGGCCCGCTCACCACCCTCGGCGTGGTCCTCGTGACCGGCTGCACCACGGCGACGCTCCTCACGGCGGCCGTCGAGGCCCGGCAGGCCCGCGCCGCCACCACCGCCGCGCTGCTGCGCCTCGGCGCCCCCGCCACGATGCTGCGCAGCGCCGCCGCTGTACGTGTCGTCGCGCTGCTCGCCCTGTTCGGTCCGCTCACCCTGACGGTCGCGGAACTGGCGGCACTGCCCCTGGCGCGCTGAGCCCCGCGCCCTGCTGAGAACTCGTACGGGAAAAGTCCCCGTACGGCGATGAGTTCCGGACCGACCCCCGGTCTATCCCGCGTAACGACACGGACGTGATGGGAGAGACCTCGCATGTACCAGCAGATGATCTTCGTGAACCTGTGCACCGGCGACCTCGGCGCCTCGAAGAAGTTCTTCACGGAGCTGGGCTTCACGATCAACGAGCAGTTCAGCGACGACACGACCGCCTCGGTGGTGATCAGCGAGACCATCGTGGTCATGGTGCACACCAGGGAGAAGTACCTCCAGTTCACCAAGAAGGAGGTCGCGGACTCGAAGAAGACCAGCGAGGTGCTGATCGCGCTGAGCTCCGAGAGCCGCGAGAAGGTCGACGAACTGGTCGAGAAGGCGGTCGCCGCGGGCGGTTCCATCTCGGGCGAGACCCAGGACCACGGCTTCATGTACGGCCGCGCCTTCGACGACGTGGACGGCCACACCTTCGAGGTCGTGTGGATGGACCCCGCGGCCGTCCAGGGCTGACGGTGTGGGGACACGACCTAGCATGGGCGGGTGCAGACGATGCCCGCCCATGCGGCCCACCACGACGACCGTGAGATAGAGACCCTCGAGGAGTTCGACGCGACCGTCTCGGCGCGCGGCACCCTCGCCGGATACCGCGTCCAGGCCGTCGACCTGACGGACCGTACGCGCGAGCTGCTCACCACGGACACCGCGGGCGCGGTCTTCCTCGGCTGCGCGATGCGCGAGGACGCGGACGCGAAGGTCCGGGTCGATGGCGCCCTGGTCTTCCCGCCGGTCCCGAGCCTGCCGTTCGACCCCTACCGCGGTCTGGTCTACTCCCCGGACGAACTCTTCGCGTCGCTGGCCGACGGCTATGAGGCCACACCCGACGCCCTCGCCTACGCCTGGTTCCAGCGCACCAAGGCGGACCGCGACATCTACGCGTCCATGCTGCGCTCGGTCCACGACGACTCCGTCTCGGACGCGCTCGACGAACTCCTGTCCGGGGCCCGGGTCATGGGCGTCATGGGCGGCCACGCCATGGCTCGCGGAACCGAGGAGTACGCGGGAGCGGCCCGGCTCGGCCGGGAGCTGGCCCGCGCCGGCTTCACGATCGCCACCGGTGGCGGCCCGGGCGCCATGGAGGCGGCCAACCTCGGCGCGTACGCCGCCCCCTTCGACGACGAGATGCTCACCGAGTCGCTCGAACTCCTCGGCAAGGCACCGCACTTCACCCCGTCGATCACCCAGTGGGCCTCGGCCGCCTTCGAGATACGCGCCCGCCGGCCCCAGGGCGGCCGCTCGGTGGGCATCCCGACCTGGTTCTACGGCCACGAGCCGCCGAACGCCTTCGCCTCCCACATCGCCAAGTACTTCGCCAACGCCACCCGCGAGGACGGCCTGCTGGCCCGGTCCAACGCGGGTGTGGTGTTCCTGCCGGGCGCCGCGGGGACGCTGCAGGAGATCTTCGACAACGCGACGCCCAACTACTACGAGTCGCGCGGCGAGCCGACGCCGATGGTGCTGGTGAACCGCGTGCACTGGACGGAGAAGTTGCCCGCGTGGCCGTTGCTCCGGTCGCTGGCCGCAGGGCGCTCGATGGAGGCCCGGATCGCGCTGGTCGACCGGATCGAGGAGGCACCGGAGGCCTTGAAACGTCTCGGCGGTTAATAAGAAGGCAAAGCAAGTGCTTGCGACCTGCATATGCGTTGACACTACTTATGCGACGCTTATAGACCTGTGAGTCTCCCGGTAGTGCTGATGCCCAGTCAGCACTGCCTCAGCCCCCCGCTTTAGCAATCCTGTAAAGGACAAACGTGGCAGTTCTGTCCGTATCCCACCGCGCGCGTGCCGTGCGGGTCCTCGGTGTCCTCTCCGCCTCGGCCGCGCTCGCGCTCGGCACCGCGGGCAACGCGCTCGCCTGCGACATCACCGAGTTCTCCGCCGAGGCGAAGTGCGACGGCGACAAGGGCGTCATCACCGTCACCGACGTCGACCCCGCCGGCATCCCGGCCACGGTCTCCGTGTACCTGCAGAACAACGGCGCCGACGCGAGGAAGGTCGGCACACAGGTGGTCAAGGGCTCGCGCGAAGGCACCACCATCACCTTCGCCGACGACTGGAAGCCGAACGCCGAGTACCGCATCCACGTCAAGGCCGCCCGCTACGTGGACGAGGACATCAAGCCCAACCTCGTCACCCCGGCCACCGCCTGCAAGAAGGAGGAGGAGCCCCCGGCTTCGACTCCCCCGGCTTCGACTCCCCCGGCGACCCCGACCCCGTCGGCCTCTCCCTCCAAGCCGGCGGAGGAGACCGAGACCCCCGCTCCGGAGCCGTCGGAGAGCCAGAGCACCTCGCCGGCGGGCAACGTGCCCGCCCCGGCCGGTGACTCCAACCTCGCCGAGACCGGTGCCAACTCCAGCACCGGCCTCATCGCCGGCATCGCGGCGGCCCTGGTCGTCGTCGGTGGCGGCGCGGTGTTCTTCGGCATGCGCCGTCGCGGCACCAACGGCGACAGCTGACACCCGCGCACACCGTGCCGTGGCCCGTCCCCCATCAGGGGGGCGGGCCACGTCCCGTACCGGGGGCCCACGTCCCGTACCGAGGGGCGGGCCACGTCCCGTGTCAGGGGGACGCGGCCCCTTTCACCCGAACGTCGCCCGCTCCAGCCAGAACTCCAGCAGCTCCCGCTCGCCCAGCACCTCCAGCTCCGGCGCGTCCAGCGGCAGTCGGCGGTAGAACGCCAGCAGGACGGAGGTGAGCGGCCCGCGCAGGGCCACGGTCGCCTTCCGATGGCCCCGGCTCCAGGCGACACCGTCCTCGGTGAGTTCGACGAGCCACTCGGCGTTCACCTCCGGCCCGGTGTCGGTGGCGTGCAGGTGGATGCTGCGGCCGGAGCCGCGCAGTTCCTTCGCCGCGTCGTGCGGCACCGTCCGCTGCACGTACTCCACGATCTGCAGCCACTCGTCGATCGCGTCGGCGGCCACCTCGGGCGCCACCTCGTAGGGCAGCCCGGCCGCGAGCGTTGCGTCCGCGCGGTGCACGGTGATCTCGTGCGTCATCCGGCGGGCCCAGAACCCTGCGGTGAGGATCCCCGCCCAGCTCCACACCTTCGTGTCCGGCCCGGCCTCCCGCAGGGCGGCGACGACCTGTTCGCCGCTCTCCGCCAGCCAGGCGTCCAGGACGTCGGCGTCCCCCCGGGGCCCGGGCCCGGCGAGACCCGGTACCCGCTCCTCGGGCACCTCCTCGTCGGCCCGGGTCCGCACGATGAACTCCACCCAGCGCAGGGCGCCGCCCATGTGCCGTACGAGGTCCTCCAGCGACCAGTCCGGGCAGGTCGGCACGGTGCCGGACAGATCGGCCCCGGAGGTCACCACGGACCTCAACAGGTCCACCTGGTGAGCGATTTCGTCGCAGTAGCGGTCGTGTGCGAGTAGCGGCGTCATGCCCGGCACAGTAGGCGGCGGAGGATCAGCCGAGCACCACGATTTCGGCCGCGTCGAACTCCACGCCGACCTCGTCCCCGGTCTCCGGCGCGTCCCGCAGCGCGCACGCCGCCTCCAGGCGCGGGGCGTCCGGGGGCTGGAGGTGCACGGCGACATGGGTGCCCCGGAAGGTGCGCGCGGCCACGGTACAGCGCAGCCCCGCGTCGGCGGGCACCAGGCGCACCCCGGCGGGCCGCACCAGCAGGGTCCGGGTGCCCTGCGGGGTGTCCTCCGGCACCGGCACCTTGCCCCACGGCGTGTCCGCGGCCTCGGTCCCCACCGTCGCCTCGACGACGTTCTCGAAGCCGAGGAAGCGGGCGACGAACGCGTCGGCGGGCCGCTGCCACACCTCCAGGGGCGTACCGGACTGGGCGATCCGCCCGTCCCGCATCACCACGACCCGGTCGGCCAGCGCGAAGGCCTCCCCCTGGTCGTGGGTCACGGCGAGCACGGTGGTGCCCAACCGGCCGAACAGTTCCTTCAGTTCAACGACGAGACGCTCCCGCAGCGACCGGTCGAGCTGTCCGAGCGGCTCGTCCAGCATCAGCAGCCGGGGGCTCGGGGCGAGGGCCCGGGCCAGTGCCACCCGCTGCTGCTCTCCGCCGGACAGCGCGGCGACGGCCCGGCGGCCCGCGCCCGGCAGCCCCACGAGGTCCAGCAACTCCTGCACCCGCTCGGCCTGTCGCCGCTTGGGCTCGCCGTGCATCCGCAGTCCGAAGGCCACGTTGCCGCCCACGTCCCGCTGCGGGAACAGCTGGTGGTCCTGGAACATCAGGCCGACTCCGCGCCGGTGCGCCGGCAGACCCGCCTGGTCGTGCCCGTCGAGCAACACCCGGCCGGAGTCGAGGGGTTGCAGTCCGGCCACCGCCCGGAGCAGGGTCGACTTGCCGCTGCCGCTGGGTCCGAGCACACACACGATCTCGTGCTCGGCGACCTCCAGATCGACGGCGTCCAGCACGGCCCGGCCGCCGAAGCGGACCGTCGCGTCCCGCAGGGCCAGCAGCATCAGAACTCCCCCGTCCGGTCCGTGCGGAGCCTCTCCAGCACCAGCAGGGCCACGGCGCACACCACCATCAGAATCGTCGAAAGGGCCATCGCCTGGCCGTAGTTAAGGTCCCCGGGCCGCCCGAGCAGCCGGGCCACGGCCACCGGCAGCGTCGGTCGGTCGGGCCGTGCGATGAACACCGTCGCCCCGAACTCCCCGAGGGACACGGCGAAGGCGAACCCGGCGGCGATCAGCAGCGCCCGCCGCACCAGCGGCAGGTCCACCTCCCGCCACACCCGCCAGGGCGAGGCCCCGAGCACCGAGGCCGCCTCCCTCAGCCGCACGTCCACGGCCCGCAGCACGGGCAGCATGGTCCGTACGACGAACGGCACTCCGACCAGCGCCTGCGCGAGCGGCACCAGGATCCACGAGGACCTGAGGTCCAGCGGCGGCTCGTCGAGGGAGATCAGGAACCCGAAGCCTACGGTCACCGCGGACACCCCGAGCGGCAGCATCAGCAGCGCGTCGAAGCCGCGCACGAACCGCCCGGCGTCCCGGCGGGTGAGCGCGGCCGCGGCGAGCCCGCCGATCAGCACGGCGATGAGCGTGGCGGCGACGGCGTACGACAGGGAGTTGCCGATCGCCTCGATCGGCGGAACCAGGAACACTCCCCCGTCCTCGCTGGTCAACGCCCGGTAGTAGCCGAAGCCCGGCGCGTCCAGGGACCGCTGCACCAGCACGGCGAGGGGCAGCACCAGGAGCACGCCGACGGTGACCAGCACCCCGCCCAGCAGCGCCCACTGCCCCGCTCCGCGCGGTCGGCGCGAGGTCACGGACGCGTCCACGAGCCGCAGCGCGGTCTCCCGCCGCCGCACGGTCCAGGCGTGCACGGCGAGGATCGCGCCCACCGCGACGAACTGGATCAGCGTCAGCACGGCCGCGGTCGACAGGTCGAAGATCTCCGAGGTCTGCCGGTAGATCTCCACCTCCAGGGTGGAGAAGGTGGGCCCTCCGAGGATCTGCACGACACCGAAGCTGGTGAAGGTGAACAGGAAGACCATCAGCGCGGCGGCGGCCACGGCCGGGGCGAGGGCGGGCAGGGTGACCTGCCGCCAGGCCCGCATCTGGGAGGCCCCGAGCATCCGCGCGGCCTCCTCCTGCCGCGGGTCGAGCTGCGCCCAGAGCCCGCCGACGGTCCGCACGACGACCGCGTAGTTGAAGAAGACGTGCGCGAGCAGGATCGCCCACACCGTGGTGTCCAGGCGTAGGCCCCACAGCTCGTCGAGCAGCCCGCCCCGGCCGACCAGCGCGAGGAACGCCGTACCGACGACGACCGTCGGCAGCACGAACGGGACGGTGACGACCGCCCGCAGGACCTGCTTGCCCGGGAAGTCGAAGCGTGCGAAGACGTAGGCGCCGGGGAGCGCGACCAGCAGCGTGAGGGCGGTGGAGACCAGCGCCTGCCAGGTGGTGAACCACAGGACGTGCCGGACGTCGGACTGGGCGAGCACTTCCCCGATCCGAGCGAGGTGCCAGGTGCCGTCGGCCTTCAGGCCGCGCGCGACGATCGCGGCGACGGGGTAGGCGAAGAAGACCGCGAAGAACACGACGGGCGCGGCCAGCAGGCCGAACCGCGCCGTCGTGCCCCGCCGCCGGGCGGCTACTTCAGTACGAGTGAGGTCCACGACTTGACCCACTGGTCACGGTGTTCGGCGATCTTCGCCGGGTCCATGGTCTCCGGGTCCTTCGCCTGCGGGCCGTACTTCACGAACTCCGGCGGCACCTGGGCGCCCTCGGTCACCGGGTACACGAACATGTTGAGCGGCATGTCCTCCTGGAACCTCTTGCTGACGAGGAAGTCGAGGAGGGCCTTCCCGCCCTTGGTGTTCTCGGCGTTGGCGAGCAGCCCCGCGTACTCGACCTGCCGGAAGCAGGTGTCCTCGGCGACGCCGGTCGGGGCGGTGGTGGGCTTCGGCTTGGTGTACAGCACCTCGGCGGGCGGCGAGGAGGCGTACGACACGACGAGCGGCCGGTCGCCCTTGGCCTTCTTGCCGCTGCTGGAGCCGGAGAACTCCTCGTTGTAGGCCTGCTCCCAGCCGTCGACGACCTTCACGCCATTGGCCTTGAGCTTCTTCCAGTAGCCCTCCCAGCCGTCGTCCCCGTACTTCGCGGCGGTGCCGAGCAGGAAGCCGAGGCCGGGCGAGGAGGCGGAGGCGTTCTCGGTCACGAGCAGGTTCTTGTACTGGGGCTCGACCAGGTCGTCGAGGCTCTTCGGCGGCTCGAGCTCGTGGTCGGCGAAGTACTTCTTGTCGTAGTTGACGCAGATGTCGCCGGTGTCGATGGGCGTGACCCGGTGCTTGTCCTGGTCGACGCGGTACTCGGGCTTGATCGTGTCGGAGCCCTTCGGCTCGTACGACTGGAACAGCCCGTTGTCGAGTGCCCGCGAGAGCAGCGTGTTGTCGACGCCGTAGAAGACGTCGCCCTGCGGGTTGTCCTTGGTCAGGATGGCCTTGTTCACGGCCTGCCCGGCGTCGCCGTCCTTCAGGACGTCGACCTTGTAGCCGGACTGCTTCTCGAAGGCCGCGATGACGTCCTTGGAAACGGCCCACGAGTCGTGGCTGACGAGCGTCACGGTCTTGGAGTCACCGGACCCCTGACCGCCGTCGGACGATCCGCACGCGGCGAGCGCGCCGGCCATGCCGAGCCCGACGACGACGGCTGTCAGCCGCTTCTTGTTGTTGCTCACTGGATTCCTCCTGGAGTGACCAGGAGAAGACGCGGCCCTGCCCGGGACTTCCGTGGTCCCGGGCAGGGCGCAACAGCTCGAGTGGTGACCGATCTCCCTACCCAGAATGACCTGGGCCAGGTTCGGAGGGTCTGCGGCCGTGTGCCGCACTCTCAGCGCTGTGGCGCTCCCCTGTCGGAATATGCAGGTGTGGATGGTGCAGGTGTCGCATATGCAGATGTGCTTACGACAGTCAGACTACCGTTCGGTGGCCGCGAGCTGACCACACGCCCCGTCGATCTCCTGACCACGGGTGTCCCGGATCGTCACCGGCACACCATGGGCGGCGATGGCCTCCACGAACGCCTTCTCGTCCTCGGGCCGGGAGGCGGTCCACTTCGACCCGGGCGTCGGGTTCAGCGGGATGAGGTTGACGTGCACGGGCCTGCCCTTGAGCATCCGGCCGAGCCGGTCACCACGCCAGGCCTGGTCGTTGATGTCCCGGATCAGCGCGTACTCGATGGACAGCCGCCGCCCCGACTTGGCGCTGTACTCGAAGCCGGCGTCCAGCACCTCGCGGACCTTCCAGCGCGTGTTCACCGGCACGAGGGTGTCGCGCAGCTCGTCGTCGGGGGCGTGCAGCGAGATGGCGAGGCGGCACTTGAAGCCCTCGTCGGAGAACCGGTGGATGGCCGGGACGAGCCCGACCGTCGAGACGGTGATGCCGCGCTGGGAGAGGCCCACACCGTCGGGCTCGGGGTCGGTGAGCCGCCGGATGGCGCCGGCGACCCGGTTGTAGTTGGCGAGCGGCTCGCCCATGCCCATGAAGACGATGTTGCTGAGCCGCGCCGGGCCTCCGGGCACTTCCCCGTCCCGCAGCGCCCGCATGCCGTCCACGATCTGGTGCACGATCTCGGCGGTGGACAGGTTCCGGTCCAGTCCCGCCTGCCCGGTCGCACAGAACGGGCAGTTCATCCCGCATCCGGCCTGCGAGCTGATGCACATGGTCACCCGGTCCGGGTAGCGCATCAGCACGGACTCGACGAGCGTCCCGTCGAACAGCCGCCACAGGGTCTTGCGGGTGGTGCCCTGGTCGGTCGACAGATGCCGCACGACGGTCATCAGCTCGGGCAGCAACGCCTCCCGCAGCTTCCCCCGGGCACCGGCCGGAATGTCCGTCCACTGCTCCGGATCATGCGCGTACCGCGCGAAGTAGTGCTGCGAGAGCTGCTTGGCACGAAACGGCTTCTCCCCGACAGCCGCGACGGCCTCCTTGCGCTCGGCAGGAGTGAGATCGGCAAGATGCCGCGGCGGCTTCTTGGCTCCGCGGGGGGCTACGAAAGTGAGTTCTCCGGGCTTAGGCATGGCCGTACCAGTGTCGCAGATCCAATCGGGTGACCTGCGGCTGCCGCTCGCCGGGTGTCGACGGCGGTCGTCACCGGTCACGGCCGAGCGACTCCGGACGACCCCGGGACGGCCCGGCCCGATCACCCGTTGGCGAGGAACCAGGTCAGAGATATCCGCATTTGCCTGACAGGAGACACCCACCAAGGGAAAATCATTTGTCCGCACAGGCCAATGGGGTGGGTAGACAGTGAAGCAATCCGACGGCGCGCCCACCGGATCCCGCATCAAAATGCGAGCCAAGATGGCCATTCGGAACTTGAGGGCACTCACTCGACACAGGCCTGACGATAGGGTCAATCATGCGGGCGCGTTTCATCATCGTCACGTTGCTGACCGCTGACAACGACTCGATCACCTCTGCGTCGATTCGCTCCATTCGAGTTGCGAACCTGATGGCATCGATCCAACTCAGGTCACCACCGGCGCATCGGATGCGAACATCTACGTGGTGGTGAACGGCCCCGAGTTCGACAACGAAAGCCGCGGGCAAGGCTGGACTCTCTCATCATGGGATAAAAATATTGCGTTCACTGGGACGCAATAGAAGAGGCGCCATCCTCGCCGGCCCGGTTCACCGACAACTGGTGGATCTGGAAAGACTCCAACTATGGAAACGTGCGACTTCGCAGCGTCGACGAAGTAAGCAACTCCGAGCATCGGACCTTCTTGACCGGACTTCGTCTCGGTGTCGCGGGCGCTGGTCTGTTCATCGCCATCGACAGCCTGTTCCCCCTGCTGGCCAATCGACGAAGGAAGCTTGATCGGTCGCCCCCGACCAGCATGTGCCGGAGCCCGACCTCCGCCTTCACGAGCAAGAAGAGCAGTCACCCGAACCGACACAGCGTTTGGTTCCTGCGAGAGCAGCTACACGGGTGGGGTTGGGGATAGGGATCGCTGTAGCCGCACGCTACGTTCGCCGCCTGTCACAACGCTGATCCCTGCCTGCACCCGCAGGTCCGTACGCTGCCTGGATCGCACAGCGCGGCGATGAGTTTGTGGCTCCGGGCCGGTCCAAGCTCGTGACACCGAGGAAAGGACATCGCCATGTCGGAGCTTCTCGTCGACTTCATCACCTCCCTCGACGGTTACGCGTCGGGAGAGGGATGGCCCGGCTTCTGGGGCCTCGAGGGGCCGGAGTACCTCGCATGGCTGGGCGAGCAGCCCGAGGTCACCTACCTGATGGGAGCGAACACCTACCGCCTGATGTCGGGCTTCGCCGCCGGCGAGGTACCGAGTGGCCAGGACGAGTTCAGGCCCGAGGAGGAAGCGTCCGTCGACGAGCTCACGCAAGCGTCCAAGGTGGTGTTCTCCTCCTCACTCGAGGAGCCACTGACGTGGGCCAACTCCACACTCGTCCGCGACGACGCCGTCGAGGCGGTCCGCGCCATGAAGTCGAAGGGCTCGGGGCTCCTCAGCACGATCGGCAGCCTCAGCCTGAGCCGGTCCCTGCTACGAGCGGGCCTCGTCGACCGCTTCCGGGTCGTTATGTTCCCGGTGATCACCGGGGCCACGGGCGAGGAACGCATCTACGACGGCTATCCGGACGTCGCCCTCGAGATGATCGAGCACCGCACCTTCGACGGCCGCATCCAGCTGGTCGAGTACAAGCCCCGCGTACTCGAGCACCCCCCGCTCGGCGCCCCTGCGTGACGTCACCACGACCACCGGCCTGGACAACCGCCAGACCGGCGTCGACGGGAGCGGAACCACGTGTTCCCGCCAGAGCACCGGGCACGCGCGAGAAATGACCTCCTTCTACGCGGCATCGGTGGAGCTCGCAGGGAAGTGGCAGGGCCCGCCGTGGTTCAAGTGGGCCTTCCTGGGTGTATGGGCGCTCTGCGGGGTGTTCGTGCTGTTCAAGCTGCGGCAGAACGGCTGGAGGTTCCCCCGGCGGCGGTGAGGCACGCGGACTGCGCCGTCGGGGAGCGTGACGTTCTACTCGCCCGTGTGCTCCAGCCGGTCCTTGAGGAGCTGCTCGTTGCGCGGGAGTTCCTTGCGGACCTGGGGGCGTACGACGAGCGGGACCAGGACCTTGCCCATGCCGTGGCCCTCGAAGTCGATGTCGATCGTGACATGGGAGCGGCGGCCCTCGTCGTAGGGCTCGACCTCGCCGTGCACCTGCGCCCGAACGGGGCCGTCGACACCGCGCATGCCCCAGCTGTGCGGCGGGTCGTACTCGGTGACCTCCATGGTCATCGGCATGACGCGCCGTCCTACGTGCCGGGTCACCCGGACCTTCGAGCCGATGCCGACGGGTCCCTCGTCGAGACGCTCCGCCGACACGGCGCTCAGCTGCCACTCCGGCATGTGCCCGGCATCCATGACGTACTGGTAGACCTCCTCGGGGCGGCGGTCGACATCGATGCTCTCTCGGATGATGGCCATGATGGCCTCCTTTGGGAGGTACATCTGAATCGTCCCACTTCGTACCTCCATGGTCTCCCCGAAACGTCGGAGAGCCCCTGCCCGGTCGGGCAGGGGCTCTCCGGCAAGGCCGGTCGGATCAGCCGGATCCCACGAACAGCACGAGCAGCAGCCACACCACCGGAGCCGTGGGCAGCAGCGAGTCGAGCCGGTCCATGATGCCGCCGTGGCCCGGCAGCAACGTGCCCATGTCCTTGATGCCGAGGTCCCGCTTGATCATGGACTCGCCGAGGTCGCCCAGCGTGGCGGTGACCGCGACCGCGAGGCCCAGCACCAGACCCTGCCACCAGGCCCCGTCGTCGATGAGGAACTGCATGCACAGCGCCCCCGCGACCATGGCGAAGGAGACCGCGCCGAGCAGGCCCTCGCGGGTCTTGCCGGGGCTGATGCGCGGCGCGAGCTTGTGCCGGCCGAACCGCCAGCCGACGGCGTAGGCACCGGTGTCGCTGACGACCGTGAGCAGCAGGAAGGTGAGGACCCGCTGCGGCCCGTCGTCCGCGGTCAGCATCATCGCGACGAAGGTCGCCAGGAACGGCACGTAGAACGCCGCGAAGACGCCCGCGGTGACGTCCCTCAGGTAGCCCTCGGGCGGTTCGGTCATGCGCCAGACCAGGACGGCCAGTGCCGTGAGCGCCATCGCCACCCACGCGCCCTCGGCGCCCCGGACGTACCCGGCGACGACCATCGCGGCACCGCCGAGCGCGAGCGGCACGAGGGGCGCCCGGATACCCTTGCGCTCCTCCAGCCGCTTGGTCAGCTCCCACAGGCCCACCACGACGGCCACGGCCACGACACCGACGAAGACGGCCTTGACGACGAACAGCGACGCGACGATCACCGCACCGAGCCCGACACCGACCCCTATCGCGGCGCTCAGGTCGCGGCCCGCGCTCTTCTTCGGCGGCTTGGGCGCCGGCTGCGAGGCGTCGGGCATGAGCTCCGGATTCGTGTCGTTTCGGACCGGGGCGCCGCTCAGCCGAGCAGCCCCCCGGTCGTCATCCTGGTTTCCGCCGAATTCGGTCACGTCGGGCACGATGGGCATGGGGCGAGTCTGAGGCGCTTCATACGCATCGTATGCGGGACCCGCCGGAGCGGCCCCTTGGACGTGCCCGTGGCCCGGACCCCGGACGTGCCCGTGACCATGCCCTTGGTCGTTGGGCCCCCAGTACCCGGCCTGTGGCGGCGCCCCCCAGGAAGAGTCGTTCATCAGACCTCGAGCAGCTCCGCTTCCTTGTGCTTCAGGAGCTCGTCCACCTGCGCGACGTACTTCGCGGTGGTGTCGTCGAGCTCCTTCTCCGCACGGCGGCCCTCGTCCTCGCCGACCTCGCCGTCCTTGATCAGCTTGTCGATGGCTTCCTTGGCCTTGCGGCGCACGGAGCGGATCGAGATCTTCGCGTCCTCGCCCTTGCCCTTGGCGACCTTGATGTACTCGCGGCGGCGCTCCTCGGTCAGCTCGGGGAACACCACCCGGATGATGTTGCCGTCGTTGCTCGGGTTGACGCCCAGGTCGGAGTCGCGGATCGCCTGCTCGATGTTGCGCAGCGCGCTCTTGTCGAAGGGGGTCACCACGGCCATACGCGGCTCGGGCACGGAGAACGAGGCCAGCTGGTTGATCGGCGTCGGCGCGCCGTAGTAGTCGGCCACGATCTTGTTGAACATCGCCGGGTGCGCACGGCCGGTGCGGATCGCGGCGAAGTCCTCCTTGGCGACCACGACGGCCTTCTCCATCTTCTCCTCGGCCTCGAGGAGGGTCTCTTCGATCACCACTTGCTCCTGCGTGTCTTGAGTAGGCCCGGCTGCGGTTCCATGTGGGGCGGCGGCCGGCTGCGTCGCGTCTTCTTCCTGCACGGTTCCCGACCGGCGGGACATTGTCCATCCCCCGGCCCGGCTCCGTCCCGTCCGTCCCCCGGACGGGGTTGTTCTCGGGTCTCAGTCCCGGCTGCCGGGGTCCCCCACCAGCGTGCCGATCTTCTCACCCTTGACGGCACGTCCGATGTTGCCCTCGGCCAGCAGCTCGAAGACCACGATCGGGAGCTTGTTGTCGCGGCACAGCGTGACGGCCGTGGCGTCGGCGACCTTCAGATCGCGCGTGATGACCTCGCCGTAGCCGAGGTGGTCGAACTTCACCGCGTCCGGGTTGGTCTTGGGGTCGGAGTCGTAGACCCCGTCCACGCCGTTCTTGCCCATCAGCAGCGCCTCGGCGTCGATCTCCAGGGCGCGCTGGGCGGCGGTGGTGTCGGTGGAGAAGTACGGCATGCCCATCCCCGCGCCGAAGATGACCACGCGGCCCTTCTCCAGGTGCCGCACGGCGCGCAGCGGGATGTACGGCTCGGCGACCTGGCCCATGGTGATGGCGGTCTGCACCCGGCAGTCCACGCCCACCTTCTCCAGGAAGTCCTGGAGGGCGAGGCAGTTCATGACCGTGCCGAGCATGCCCATGTAGTCGGAGCGGGCCCGGTCCATGCCGCGCTGCTGGAGTTCGGCGCCACGGAAGAAGTTGCCACCGCCGATGACGATCGCGATCTCCGCGCCGTCGCGTACGACGGCCGCGATCTCGCGGGCGATCTTGTGCACCACGTCGGGGTCGACGCCAAGGCCGCCGCCACCGGAGAAGGCCTCTCCGGACAGCTTCAGCAGAAACCGGCCGCGCACTTTGCCGTCGTCGCTCTTCTGGGCCTTGGTCGTCATGGGGGATCCCGCCTCTTTCACGTGTTGCACATACCAAGAAGGCCATTGCCGGTGGGGCGTGGTTCGCATCCCATACGGCAATGGCCTCCTCGTCAGATCTGCTGTCGTCCGCCACTCATGTGGCGGCGTACGCGGACGACTGCTGTCGACCCTATAGGGGTCGGGCGTCGATCGCGGTACGGACTCAGATGCCGACCTTGATGCGCGTGAAGCGCTTCAGGGTGACACCGGCCTCGTCCAGAACCTTCTGGACCGACTTCTTGTTGTCGAGCGCGTACGGCTGGCCGAGCAGCGTGGCGTCCTTGAAGAAGCCGTTGAGGCGACCCTCGACGATCTTCGGCAGGGCGGCCTCGGGCTTGCCCTCGGCGCGGGTGGTCTCCTCGGCGACGCGGCGCTCGGACTCGACGACCTCGGCCGGCACGTCCTCCTTGGAGAGGTACTTCGGCGCGAAGGCGGCGATGTGCTGGGCGACGCCCTTGGCGATCTCGGCGTTCGGCTTGTCCAGCTCGACGAGGACACCGATCTGCGGGGGCAGGTCGGGCATCGTGCGGTGCATGTACGCCGTCACGTAGCCGTCGGCGTACTGCGCGAAGCGGTCCAGGACGATCTTCTCGCCCAGGTTGGCGTTGGCCTCGTCCACGAACGCCTGGACGGTCTTGCCGGGCTCGATCTCGGAGGCGAGCAGGGCCTCGAGGTCGGCCGGGGAGGTCTTGGCGACGTGCTCGGCGATGGTCTTGGCCACGGCCTGGAACTTGTCACCCTTGGCGACGAAGTCCGTCTCGCACTTCAGCTCGACGAGGACACCGGAGGAGTTGTCGTCGGCGATGATCGAGACGACGGCACCGTTCTCGGCGGAACGGCCCTCGCGCTTGGCGACGCCCTTCTGGCCCTTGATGCGGAGCGCCTCGACGGCCTTCTCGACGTTGCCCTCGGCCTCGTCCAGCGCCTTCTTGCAGTCCATCATGCCGGCGCCCGTGAGCTCACGGAGCTTCTTGACGTCGGCGGCGGTGTAGTTCGCCATGAGTCTGTGAATCTCTCTCGAAGTCTGGAAGATCGAAGATCTGCGGATGCGCCCATGGAGCCGGAAGGCGCTGTCCTTCCGCTGACCTACGGGTCAACGGCGGGAGCGGACTTCACCAGCGCCGAAGGCGCTGGTGGGTGCGGCCGCTCCCGCCGTCAACTCGGACTGACGGGTCAGGCCTGCTCGGCCTCGGCCGGCTTCTCGTCCTCGGCCGGCTTCTCGGCCTCGGCGGCCGGAGCAGCCTCAGCAGCCGGAGCGGCCTCGGCAGCCGGAGCGGCCTCGGCGGCGGGGGCGGTCTCGGCAGCCGGAGCGGCCTCGTCGGCCTTCTTCTCGCCCTCGAGCAGGTCGCGCTCCCACGCGGCCAGCGGCTCGCCCGCGGCCTTGTCGCCCTTGCCCTCGGTGGCGACACCGGAGCGGGCGATGAGGCCCTCGGCGACCGCGTCCGCGATCACACGGGTGAGCAGGGTGACGGAGCGGATCGCGTCGTCGTTGCCCGGGATCTTGTAGTCGACCTCGTCGGGGTCGCAGTTGGTGTCGAGGATCGCGACGACCGGGATGTTCAGCTTCCGGGCCTCACCAACGGCGATGTGCTCCTTCTTGGTGTCCACGATCCAGACGGCGCTGGGCACCTTCTGCATCTCGCGGATACCGCCGAGGGTCTTCTCCAGCTTGGCCTTCTCGCGCGAGAGCACGAGAAGCTCCTTCTTGGTCAGACCGGACGCGGCGACGTCCTCGAAGTCGATCTGCTCGAGCTCCTTGAGGCGCTGCAGACGCTTGTAGACGGTCGAGAAGTTGGTGAGCATGCCGCCCAGCCAGCGCTGGTTGACGTAGGGCATGCCGACGCGGGTGGCCTGCTCGGCGATGGCCTCCTGCGCCTGCTTCTTCGTGCCGACGAACATGACCGTGCCGCCGTGGGCGACGGTCTCCTTGACGAACTCGAAGGCGCGGTCGATGTACGACAGCGACTGGAGCAGGTCGATGATGTAGATGCCGTTGCGCTCCGTGAAGATGAAGCGCTTCATCTTCGGGTTCCAACGACGGGTCTGGTGACCGAAGTGGACGCCGCTCTCCAGCAGCTCCCGCATCGTGACGACGGCCATGGCCGTATCTCCTTGAATTTCTCGGTTGTGCCGCGGATGCCGGACGGCTTCCGCGCCTGACGCCCACTGCGCGCCGTTCCACGAGGGACCGAGGGGCGCTTGATACGGGCCCGTTGCCGGGGTTCGTATCGGGGCGTGCGAAGTCGACCCGATGACTCGGGTCGCCACCAGAAGTGTACGGGACCCGTGGGGTGCCGGGTGACGCCGATGTCCACAAGCGGGCGCCCGCCCACAGCCGCGAGCAGCGACGCCGGTGGTCCGGAACGCTTTCCGCATGCGAGCGAACCGTTGTGTGCGTGTCTGTGCACGCCTGATCCTGCTGGTGATCGTCACGGCGACGGCCCTGCTGGCCCCGCCGCCCCCGCTGTTCGCGGCGGACGCGCCTCCGGCCGGCACCGACCCGCCGGCCACCGTGCCGGCCATCGGCCGCGCCTGGCCCGTCGGCTCACGCCCCCGGGTCCTGCGGGGCTGGGAGCCCCCGGCGACGGTCTACGGCCCGGGCCACCGGGGCGTGGACCTGGCGGCACCGGCGGGCACCCCCGTTCGAGCGGTGGCCCAGGGCCGGGTCGCCTTCGCGGGCCGGGTGGCCGGCAGGGGGGTCGTCTCGGTGGACCTCACGGCTACGGGCGATCCGCCCCTGCGCACGACGTACGAGCCGGTGACGGCCACGGTCGAGGAGGGCGAGGAGGTGGAACCGGGCGAGGTGATCGCCACGGTGGACGCGACCGGCTCACACTGCACGGCACCGTGCGTCCACTGGGGCCTGCGCCGCGGCGATAGCTACCTGAACCCGCTGTCGCTCCTGCCACCGTGGCTCCTGCACCGGGGGCCGTCGAGACTGCTGCCGCTGGCGTAGCGGGGGGCCGCCGCCCGCGGCCGCGGGTTTGCGCGCCGCCGCTGGCACAGCTTCGGGTGTACGTGCCGCTGGCGTCGCTGTGGGTGCGCGCCACTGGTGTAGCCCCCTGCCGCTGGCGGGGCCGCGGGTGCGCGCCGCTGGCGTCGTCCCTGCCGCTGGCGGGGCCGCGGGTGCGCGCCGCTGGCGTCGTCCCTGCCGCTGGCGTGGCCGCGGGTGCCTGCCTCCAGCGCAGCCAAGGGCGCGCGTGTCGGTCGCGTACGCAGCTTCGGGTGCACGTGCATGGTGCAGGGCGCCGCCGGCCCAGTCACAGATGCGCGCGCCGCTTACGTAACCGCGGGCGCACGTACCGCCGGCGCAGCTACAAGTCTGCGTGCCGCGTACGCAACCGCGGGTGCACGTGCCACCGGCGCAGCCACGGGTGCCCCTGCCGTTCAGGCGACGGCCGCCGCCCTGCCGCGCCCCCCGGCCCCACCTCCGCGGCGTCAGCCCCGCACACCCCGCAGCGCCATCGACACAGCCGCATCGGTGATCGCCCCGGGCTCCTCCGCGGCCCCGAGCTCGATCCTGCGCACGGCCGCGTCCACCACGCCCTGGACCAGCATCGCCGCCAGCCGGGGCTGCTCGTGCCCGAGCTCGCCCAGCGCCTCGACGATCATCGCGACCAGTCCCCCGTGCGCCGCCCGGATCTTCTCCCGGGCCCCGGCGTCGAGCTCACTCGCGGAGATCGCGACCACGGCCCGGTGCCGCCGGTCGCCGACCAGCTCCAACTGCTGCCGCACATACGCCTCGACCTTGGCCTCGGCGGTCTCCGCCCGTTCCATCGCCGCCGACACGTCCGCCGCCCAGACCGGGAAGTCGACCTCGCACAGCTCCTCGACCACGGCAGCCCGCGACCGGAAGTACTCGTAGACGGACGAACGCGCGAGGCCCGTCCGCTCGGCGAGGGCCGGGAAGGTCAGCGCCTCCGTACCGCCCTCGGACAACAAGGAACGAGCCGCGTCCAGCAGGGCGGCTCGCTGCATCGACCGGTGCTCGGCCACGGAGGCCGCTCGAATCCTTGGCACGTCAACACTCTACGGACGCGTCCCCCCGGACGGGAGTGGTTGTCGCCGACCCGACGGCATCCGGGCAGGTCAGCGGCCGAAGCTCGCCAGTTTCGCTCTCAGCTGCAGCACCGACTTGGTGTGGATCTGACTGACCCGGCTCTCGGTCACGCCCAGCACGTTCCCGATCTCGGCCAGGGTGAGGCCCTCGTAGTAGTACAGCGTGACCACGGTCTTCTCCCGCTCCGGCAGCGTGTTGATCGCCCGCGCCAGGAACCTCCGCAGCTCCCGGTCCTCGGCGACCTCCACGGGGTTGTCGGCGGCGGTGTCCTCCAGCGTGTCCATGACGCTGAGCCCGTCGCCGCCCTCACCGCCCCCGTGCAGCAGTTCCTCCAGGGCCACCACGTTGGCCAGCGACAACTGGCTGAACACCGCGTGCAGTTCCTCGACGGCGATGCCCATCTCGGAGGCCACCTCGCCCTCGCTCGGGGTGCGTCGCAGCCGGGCCTCCAGCGTGGCGTACGCCCGCTCCACGTTGCGCGCCTTCTGCCGCACCGAGCGGGGGATCCAGTCCAGCGCCCGCAGTTCGTCGATCATCGCGCCGCGGATCCGGGTGATCGCGTACGTCTCGAACTTGATCTCCCGGTCGATGTCGAACTTCTCGATCGCGTCGATCAGCCCGAACACCCCGGAGGAGACGAAGTCCGCCTGCTCGACGTTGGACGGCAGGCCCACGCTGACCCGTCCCGCGACGTACTTCACGAGCGGCGAGTAGTGCAGGATCAGCTGCTCCCGCAGCCGCTCGTCCCCCGTCGCCTTGTACGACCGCCACAGCTCGTCGAGCGTCGAGGGAGCGGGCGGCCGCACGCTGCCACCGTCACGGGCGGCTGGGGGGATCGCCGCCCGGTCGGACCCGGAGGTGTGCTGGGGCATTCGTCGCCTTGTGCCGTTCTGCTGCGGAGTGGTGCTGCTGGGGTGGGCTGTCTGTCTGATGTCGAGTTGCCTGTCCGTGTCGGGACCCTCGTGAGCGTAGCGTGACTGCGGTGTCGCGGTGTGCGAAGAGCTGAGGCCAAGGCGAGCGCAGATACGTTCCTGAGGGCGTCCCGGCGGGGCGTGGCGATCGTCCGGTGTGATCACCGGATGGCCCCAACTGGGCGCATTTCCAAGGGTTCTCGGGGTTCCCCCGGACGGCCGAACACCCACGGTCAGCCCGGCCCGCGACCGCCGCGGACCGACATCACCGCCTGGCGTGTCAACTTCCAGCCATCGCCGTGTCGTTCGACGTAGCCGAGTGCTCGGAGTTCGTACAGTCTCGCGATCGCGTCGTCCGGTGCGGTCTGTGCGGAGCGCGCGATCTCGTCCGGCCGGGCCACCCCGCGTCCCGGAAGCGCGGCGAGCACCTGCCGGGCGGCAGGTTCCAGCAGGTCCCGGGGCAGGACGGGGCCGCGCCGGTCGGGGGCCAGTTCCCCGATGTCACCGACCAGTTCGACGACGTCCGCGACGTCGGTGACCAGGGCGGCCTCCCCGCGCAGCAGATCGTGCACTCCGGCGGAGAGCCCGCTGGTGGCCGGGCCCGGCACGCCCATCGTGTGCCGGCCCAGGCGCTGCGCGGCCCGCGCGGTGACCAGGGAGCCACTGCGGTGGGCGGCCTCGACGACCACCGTGCCGCGGGTGAGGGCCGCGATGACTCTGTTCCGCAGGATGAACCGGCTCGGCGTCGGATGGTCCCCGGGTGGCAACTCGCCGATCACCAGACCCTGTTCGGCGATCCTGCCGATCAGCTGGGTGTGGCCGCGAGGGTAGGGCCGGTCGACGCCGCAGGCGAGGACGGCGACGGTGGCGCCGCCGGCTCCGAGCGCTCCGCGGTGGGCGGCGCCGTCGACCCCATAGGCGCCGCCGGACACCACGACCCAGCCGTGCTCGGCGAGGCCGGCGGCGAGGGTCGCTGCCATATGGGCCCCGTACTCGGTGCAGGCCCGGGCGCCGACCACGGCGACGGACTTCAGCGCCCACATCCGCAGACTGGGCCGGCCGCGCACCCACAGTCCCAGGGGCCGGGCGTCACCGAGATCGTCGAGCTGCCCGGGCCACTCCGGGTCCCCGGGAGGGACGAACCGCACCCCGGCCTCCCGGGCGGCCTCCAGATCGCGGTCCGGCCGGGCGGCCTCCGCCCTGGCCAGGAGCCCGGCCCACCGCTTCCCGCTCGCCCCCGGGAGGACGGGCCCGCCCTGCCGTAGCCGCCGCACCACCTCCCCGGCCCCGAACTCCCGCACCCACCGCCCGCCGACGTCGTCGCCGGGCTCGAGGACCCGGGTGAGAAGGACCCGGCCGAGCAGCTCGCCGTCCGGTTCGCCGGCGGCGCTCATGTCAGCGCTCCGATGGCCATGGGGACGCCGCGCGGCACACCGGTGCGCAGCTGGAGCGCGAGGGCGACGTCCGTGGCGTCGGGCCGGTCGTGGCCGAGGAGGTCGGCGACGGTCCAGGCCACGCGCAGGACGCGATCGAGGCCGCGGGCGGTCAGGACACCCCGCTCCAGATTCCGCTCGGCCTCGTCCGTCGCGCCGGGCACGGCGTACCAGCGGCTGCGCAGCTCACGGCCGGGCACCTCGCTGTTCGTGCACCAAGGGGTGCCCGCGAGGCGCTGCACGGCCCGCTCGCGGGCCGCCCGCACCCGGTCGGCGACCGTCGCGGTCGACTCGCCCCTGGCCCCGACGGCGGTCAGCTCGGTGCGGGTGATGCGGTCCACCTCGACGCGCAGGTCGACCCGATCCAGCAGCGGGCCGGAGAGCCTGGTCTGGTAGCGGCGGATCGCCGAGGGCGGGCATTCGCACAGGTCGTCCCGCTGCGAGAAGCGGCCGCACGGGCAGGGGTTGGCCGCGAGCACCATGAGGAACTTGGCCGGGAAGCGCACCACTCCCGCGCTGCGGGCGATCACGACGTGCCCCGCCTCCAGCGGCTGACGCAGGGCGTCCAGGGCCTGGCTGTTGAATTCCGGCGTCTCGTCGAGGAACAGCACCCCGCGATGGGACAGCGACACCGCCCCGGGCCGTGCGATGCCCTGGCCGCCGCCGACGAGGGCCTGCATCGTGGCCGAGTGGTGCGGGGCGCAGTAGGGCGCGACGTCGATCAGCGGCTTGCCCGGGGGCAGCAGGCCCGCCACCGAGTGGACCGCGGTGACCTCCAGCGACTCCTGGCGGCCGAGCCGGGGCAGGATGGCCGGCAGCCGCTCGGCGAGCATGGTCTTGCCGGCGCCGGGCGGTCCTTCGAGGAAGAGGTGGTGCCCGCCCGCTGCGGCGACCTCCACCGCCGTGCGCGCAGAGGTCTGCCCGACGACGTCCGCCAGGTCGTGACCGTGGTCGTGCTGGGCGGCGCCGATGCCGTGCATCCCCGTGGCCGCGCCCGTGCCCGGTACGCGCAGTCCGGCGAGGAGTGGGTCCGGGCGGCCCTGCTCGTCCTGTTCCTCGTCCGGCACGGGCTCGTCCGCCAGGACGGCGATCAGCTGCCGCAGGCTGCGCACGCCCAGCACCGACACCCCGGGCACGAGGGACGCCTCGGCGGCGGCACATTCGGGCACCACCACCTGCTCGTATCCCGCGTCGGCCGCCGCCAGCACCGCCGGCAGCACCCCCCGCACCGGCCGCACCCGCCCGTCCAGCCCCAGTTCGCCGATCATCACGATGTCGGCGAGGACCCGGGGGTCGACGCGCTCCGCGGCACCGAGGACCGCCGCCGCGACGGCCAGGTCGAAGCCGCTGCCGGACTTCGGCACCGAGGCCGGGCTCAAGCCGACGGTGAGCTTCTTCTGCGGCCACTGCGCGCCCGAGTTGACGACCGCCGCGCGCACCCGGTCCCGGCTCTCCGTGAGGCTCTTGTCGGGCAGTCCCACCAGCGTGAAGGCCGCGACGCCGGGTTCGAGATCGGCCTGGACCTCGACGACCACGCCCTCGACGCCGACCAGCGCCACCGAACACGTACGGGCGAACGCCATTCAGGCCACCCCCCGTACATGCTCGACCACGGCGGCGCCGCGGGCCGGCAGCAGCACCCCGACCACGTCGATGCGGACCCCGCCGGGCGGCGCGCCCCCGTGTGTCTGGATCCACCGCTCGGCCAGGTCTCGCAGCCGCTCCGCCTTGTGCGGGGTCACGGCCGCCATCGGATGCTCGAAGGGGCCCTGCCTGCGGGTCTTCACCTCGCAGATGACCAGGACGTCCCCGTCCCTGGCCACGATGTCGATCTCGCCGGTCCGGCCGGAGCGCCAGTTGCGCTCCAGGACCGTCAGACCGGCCTCGGCCAGCCGCCGTGCGGCCAGGCTCTCCCCGTACTTCCCCATGGCACTGCGTGCCAGCTGTGCGGTCATGTCGGCACCACCTCCGGCGCCAACGATCACGCAGCCGCCCCCAAGAAGTGGATCTTGGTGGACGGCTCAGCGATTGTGGACAACTCCGTCACCCACTCGAGGAACCTCAGCCGCTCGGCAGCTCCAGGTCGCTCTTGTTGAGCTCCTCGATGTTCACGTCCTTGAACGTGAGCACCCGGACCTGCTTCACGAACCGCGCCGGACGATACATGTCCCACACCCAGGCGTCGGCCATGGACACCTCGAAGAACACCTCACCCTGGACCGAGTGCACCTGCATCTCGTAGTCATTGGTCAGGTAGAAACGCCGCTCGGTCTCGATCACATATTTGAACAGACCGACGACATCGCGGTACTCCCGGTAGAGCTTCAGCTCCATCTCGGTCTCGTACTTCTCGAGGTCCTCGGCGCTCATGGCATGTTCCCCTTCAGCCGTGCGATCCCCCCATTGTGCGCCAGTCCCGTGAGCCCCTAGACGATTTCCGGGTCAAGGATCACTGGCCTGGCCGGGGGACCTTCGTCGAGCAGCGTGTGCAGCAGCCCGGCGAGTCTGGTCGGATACACCGTCTCATGTGCCCGGCTCAGTTCCGGACACGTCCACCAGCGCGCTCCGGCGACGCTCCGCCGTTCCAGCTCGGTCAGCCCGGTGGCCGCCACCGTCGTGCGGTCCGTACGGGCCAGGTAGTACCACTCGTCCTGGTCCCAGCGGCGGCCGGCGAACGGGAAGGAACACCTGCGCCGCCACAGCACCGGGCCGAGCTCGACCCCGGTGATGCCCGTCTCCTCGGCGAGTTCCCGCAGGGCGGCCTGTTCACGGGTCTCGTCGCCCTCCACGCCCCCGCCGGGGGTGAACCACCAGTCGTCGGCCGGGTCGTCCGGTTCGTGCCCGTGCAGCAGCAGGATGCGGTCCCGCGGGTCGAGCAGGACGACCCGGGCGACCTTGCGCAGCCCGCCCTCGTAGGTGTCCTGGCCCGCTCCCGCGGCCTCAGCGGACACCTGCGGGCTCCGCGCTCCCCCGTCGGGCCCGGTCGGCGCCGGTGCGCTTGGCGATGGGTCCGTAGGCGCCTCCGCCCAGGACGAGCACCGCGCCGGCGATCACGAGAAGGATGATCGTCCGCAGCGGACCGGGCGAGGAGAGGGCGCCGAGCGGCTCGAAGCCGGTGGGGCGCTCCAGCATGCCCTTCATCGGCCATACGACGGAGTCGACACGGGCGTCCACGGCGGAGCGCGCCACGGTGCCGCTGGCGGCGTCGGTCAGGTGGGCGGTGGAGTCCACGGAGTTGCCCCGCTCGTCACCGAGCAGGAACAGCCGGCCCTTGGGGACGGTCACGGTCGGGAAGTTGCTCATCTCGGCCGGTGTGCCCTTGGGCAGGTACGTTTCGTCGATCTCCTTGCCGTTGACCTTCAGCTTGCCGTCCTTGCAGCAGGAGACGGTGTCGCCGCCGATGGCGACCACACGCTTGACCATCGGCGCGTTGGCCCACGTGGTGTCCTTGAAGACGACGACGTCACCGCGGCGCACCTCGCCGCCGTCGACGCGCTGCGCCAGGATCCGGTCGCCCGCGTCGATCGTCGGGGTCATCGAGCTGGTGGGCACGGTGTACGGCCGGTAGACCACCGCTCCCCAGGCGAATCCGCCCAGGAACAGCACGAGGCCCAGTGCGACGGCCAGCCCGGACAACCGCTGTCCGGTCCGGCTGCCCACCGGGCCCGTGCTCGAGCCGCCGCCGCGCGGGGCCGTGTGCGTCATGCTCTCGCCACCCATGGGTCCGCACCCTACCCGGGGGTACCGGCCGGGGTCAGCCCACGGCCGGGATCACTGCTTCCTGCGACGCCACCACACCACCGGCACCACACCGGCCAGTGCCAGGCCCTGCGGCGCGGCCGGCAGGCCCGCGGCGGCCTGCTGGTCGCTCAGCCCGGGCTGGTCGAAGGTGTCCGGGACCGGCAGCGTCCCCCAGCGGTCGATCGGCCAGGCCTTCACGATGGCGCGTCCGACGACCTCCTCGACCGGGACCATGCCGTGGTACTTCTCGGCCTGGTTGTAGCGCGAGTCACGCGAGTTCTGCCGGTGGTCGCCCATGACCCAGATGTAACCCTGCGGCACCTTGACCTTGAACTGGCCGCCCTGGTCGTCGTTCGAGCAGGGCGTGTTGCCGGGGTAGACGTACGGCTCGTTCAGTGCCTTGCTGTTGACCTTCAGCGGGCCGGTGCCCTTGCACTCGACCGTGTCGCCGCCGACCCCGATCACCCGCTTGATCAGGTCCTTCTCCTCCACCGACGGCATCAGGCCGATCCAGCTGAGGAAGGTCTGCAGCGCGTTGGGGTCGGGCGTCGGCTCGCCCCTGAGCCAGTTGCCGGGGTCGTGGAAGACGACGACCTCGCCGCGCTCGGGCTCGGAGCCGAACCAGGGGGTGAGCTTGTCGACCAGGACGCGGTCACCCTGCTGGAGGGTGTTCTGCATCGAGTCGGAGGGGATGGAGAAGGCCTGCACCAGGAAGGTCTTGATCAGCAGCGCCAGCACCAGCGCGATACCGATCAGGATCGGCAGCTCCTTCCAGAAGGAGCGCGGCTTCTTCGATGTCCGGGCCGTGCCGCCCGGCCCCTGGTCCTCGGCTGTCGTGTGCTCGCCCGTCATCCTGTCGTCCTCGGCCGTCCCGGAGTCACTCCCGGGGGTCACGGCGCTGTCCGCGGCCGGGACGGCGGATTCCGCGGGGCGTCCGCGATGCTCCTCGCCGTCGTGTCCGGACCGTGCGCCGACCGCCACATCCCCCACGCCAACTCCTCACTCTGTGCCGCCGCCTGCCCCACACACGGCGCAGGCCCACCACTCCCATAACGAGCGGGAGTTCCGCAGGAGTCGGGAGTTGGATCGTCTCGTTCGAATCGTAGGAGGCAACCCTATGCGACAGTTCGGGAGCTGCGGTCGACCCAGGGGCCGCGTCGGACACGGAAGCGTAGGTATTCGGTTCCTCCAGCATGTTCCAGTGTCCGAAGGGCCAGGCGATGACCATGGCGCGGCCCACCACCTCGCTCTCGGAGACCGTGCCCCCGTAGTCGGTGTCCTGGTGGGCGCGGGAGTCGGCGGAGTTGTTCCGGTGGTCGCCCATCACCCACAACCGCCCCTGCGGGACCGTGATGTCGAACGGCGTGTCGGACGGGGCGGCGCCGGGATACAGGTAGTCCTCGACCAGCGGGACGCCGTTGACGGTCACGCGCCCCTGCGTGTCGCAGCACTTGACGCGGTCGCCGCCGACACCGACGACACGCTTGATGAGGTCCTTCTCGTTCTCGGACGGCAACAGGCCGATGAAGGTGAGCCCTTCCTTGACCTGCTTGATGACGACGGGGTCCGACTTCTGCGTGGTGGGCTGCTCGTCCTGGAGCCAGCCGCCCGGGTCCTTGAACACGACGACGTCCCCGCGCTGCGGCTTCGAGCCGAACCACGGGGTGAGCTTGTCGACCAGGACGCGGTCGCCGATCTGGATCGTCTGCTCCATGGAGCCGGACGGGATGACGAAGGCCTGGACGAGGAACGTCTTCAGCACCAGCGCTATCAGGACGGCGACGCCCACGAGGAGCGGTATCTCCTTGACGGCACTGCGCCTGCGACGCCGCTTGACCCTGCGCTGCAGCTTGCGGCGCTCGGCACGCGTACGGCCGCTTCCCGACGGGCCGGCGGCGCGCCGGACACCGGTGGGCAGCAGGTTCTCCGCCGGTCCCGCTGGGACGCCGCGCGGTTTGCCGCGGTTACCCATGGGCGCCCGCCCTTCCGGGGGCGGGCACGCGCGCGTAGGCGTCGGGGCGCCGCAACCCGGTGGCGTGACCGAAGGGCCAGATGATCCAGTCGGCTCGGCCGATCACGTCGCCGACGGGGATCATGCCGCCGCCCGGCGAGCCGAGGTGGTCGCGGGAGTCGCTGGAGTCGCCGCGGTGGTCGCCGAGGACGAAGAGGGTGCCGCGGGGCACGACGACGTCGAAGGGCACCGCGGACGCGCTGTCGCCGGGGTACAGGAAGCCCGACTCGTCGACCGGCCGGCCGTTCACCTGGATTCTCCCCTCCCTGTCGCAGCAGACCACGTGGTCTCCCCCCACGCCGACAACGCGTTTGACGTAGTCCGCGTGCCCGAAGTACCCGGTCCCGTCGAACACGACGATGTCTCCCCGCCGCGGCGCGGCACCGAAACGGTACGCCAACTTATTTACGAGAACCCGGTCCCCGATCCTCAAAGCCCGCTCCATGGATCCGCTGGGGATCTGGAACGGGCGCACCACGAACGTGCTGAGCAACAGCAGGAACAACAGGCAGACCAGCAGGGTGAGAGTGATCCGGCCGCCCGGGACGTGGGCACTGAGGCGCGAGACCAACGCGAAACGCGACCGGTCCTCCGGCCCTGCGGGTTCCGAGGTCGTTGTCTCGGAGCCGGAAGGGCGGGAGGAGCGGTCGCGTTCCGTCGGCTGTGCTTCGGTGTCCATCGGAGCCAGATGCTATCCGGCCCCGACCTGAACCCCGGAGAGCGCTCAGTTCTCGCGCTTCTCCTTGATCTTCGCGGCCTTGCCGCGCAGCTCGCGCAGGTAGTACAGCTTGGCGCGGCGGACGTCACCCTTGGTGACGAGCTCGATCTTCTCCACGATCGGGGTGTGCACCGGGAAGGTGCGCTCGACGCCGACGGAGAAGGAGACCTTGCGGACCGTGAAGGTCTCGCGCACGCCGGAGCCCTGGCGACGGATCACAACGCCCTTGAACTGCTGCACACGGGAGCGGTTGCCCTCGATGACGCGGACGTGGACGTTGACGGTGTCGCCCGGACGGAAGGCGGGGACGTCGCTGCGCAGCGACGCGGAGTCGACGGTGTCGAGCAGGTGAGACATTTCGTCTGCTTTCCTCGCTGATGCCACAGGTCATCAACGGAAACTAGGTGTTTCGGGATCAGGTGTGTGCGGGTCGGGGCGGACGTCGTCTCCCCCTGTGGCAGGGGCGCACGCCGGACGGACGCACAACAGCTCGCTATTCTTCCACGCCGTCGGTCCTGCGCCAAAATCGGCCGTACGGCTCCCCCGCCGGGTCGGGTGCCCAGCCCAGGATGGAGAGCATCTCGCGATCCTTCTTGTCGAAGGCCTTGGGGTCGCACCGCTCGATGAGGTCGGGCCGGTGCGCGGTCGTGCGCTTCAGGGCTTCGTCTCGGCGCCAGCGGGCGATCTTGCCGTGGTGGCCGCTGAGCAGCACCTCGGGGATGTCCCGGCCGCGCCACTCGGGCGGCTTGGTGTAGACGGGCCCCTCCAGCAGGTTCGCCATGGCGCCGGGCGCGAAGGAGTCGTCGCGGTGGGACTCGGCGTTGCCCAGGACCCCGGGCAGCAGCCGCGCCACGGCCTCCGTGACGACGAGGACGGCCGCCTCGCCCCCGGCCAGGACGTAGTCGCCGATGGACACCTCGTAGACCGGCATCCGGGTCGCGTACTCGTCGACGACGCGGCGGTCGATGCCCTCGTAGCGGGCCGGGGTGAAGATCAGCCAGGGCCGCTCGGAGAGCTGGACGGCGAGTTCCTGGGTGAAGGGGCGGCCGCTGGGGGTGGGGACGATGAGGGCGGGCGCCCGGGCGCCCGTCTCGTAGCCGTCGGCCAGGACGGAGTCCAGAGCGTCACCCCACGGGTCGGTCTTCATGACCATGCCGGGGCCGCCGCCGTACGGGGTGTCGTCGACGGTGTTGTGCCGGTCGTAGGTCCACGAACGCAGGTCGTGGACGTGCACGTTCAGCTGTCCACGCGCGCGTGCCTTGCCGACGAGGGAGACGTTCAGCGGTTCCAGGTACTCGGGGAAGATCGTGACGACGTCGAGGCGCATTACGACTCTTCCTCGCCGGAGGCATCGTCCCGGCTGGAGGCGATCTCGGCGCGGTCGTCGATCAGGCCCGGCGGGGGGTCGATGACGGCCTTCTGCTCCTCGAGGTCGATCTCGGTGACGATCTCCTCGACGAAGGGGATCATCACCTCGCTGCCGTCGGGGCGTTCGACGATGAACAGGTCCTGCGAGGGCAGGTGGGAGATCTCCGTGATACGGCCGACCTCGGTGCCGTCCGCGGTGACCACGTCGAGATCCATGAGCTGGTGGTCGTAGTACTCGTCGTCGCCCTCGGGCAGTTCCTCCGGGTCGATCTCGGCGATCAGGAGGGTGTTGCGCAGGGCCTCCGCGCCACTGCGGTCGCTGACGCCCTCGAAGCGCAGCAGGAGACGGCCGCTGTGGACGCGACCGGTCTCGATGGTGAGCGGTCCCGCGCCGGCGGGATCGGTGGTGAGTACGGCGCCGGGGCCCAGCCTCAGCTCCGGCTCGTCGGTCCGTACCTCGACGGTGACCTCACCCTTGATGCCATGGGCACGGCCGATCCGTGCGACTACCAGCTGCACGTGTGCAATCTCCTGTCATACGACTGCGGGCCGGGGACGGCCCTCAGGCCTTCCCCGGCCCGAGCCGGTTGCGCGATAAGCGTCAGCGGACGTGGTCCACGTCGACGAGGTCGACGCGGACGCCGCGACCGCCGATGGCGCCCACGACGGTGCGCAGGGCGCGTGCGGTGCGGCCGTTGCGGCCGATCACCTTGCCGAGGTCGTCCGGGTGGACCCGGACCTCGAGCACGCGACCGCGGCGCAGGTTGCGCGAGGCGACCTGCACATCGTCAGGGTTGTCGACGATGCCCTTCACGAGGTGCTCGAGAGCCTCCTCGAGCATGCTCAGGCCTCGGTCGAAGCGGACTCGGCGGCCTCGTCCTTCTTCTCGGCCTTCTTCTTCTGGGTGATCGCCTCACCCTTGCCCTCGTCGTCGCCGCCGATGGCCTCGAACGACGGGCGCGCGGCCTTCTCCGGCTGCGTCAGCAGCGGAGCCGGGGCGGGCTCGCCCTTGAACTTCTGCCAGTCGCCGGTCTTCTTGAGGATGGCCATCACGGGCTCGGTCGGCTGGGCGCCGACACCGAGCCAGTACGCCACACGCTCGGCGTCGACCTCGATCACCGACGGGTTGTACGTCGGGTGGTACTTGCCGATCTCCTCGATGGCCCGGCCGTCACGGCGGGTACGGGAGTCGGCGACGACGATGCGGTAGTGAGGCGAACGGATCTTGCCCAGACGCTTCAGCTTGATCTTGACTGCCACGGGAGTGGGTTCTCCTGGTTTTGACGTGGTTGGGCACGGCGGAAATGCCGCGTGGGGATTTGCGGTACCCGAGTGCCCGATGGACGCGTCAGCCGGAGGCGAGAGGGTTCCTGTGCGACTGTCGAGTACAGCTAGCCATTGTGCCACACCCGGCGGGTCGCTCCGGGCCCGGGTCCGGAGCCGCTGTGCGGGCATGCCGAGAGCGCACCCGGCGCGGGTGGGGCGCGTCGGGTGCGCGTCACGGCCCGAGCCCTGCGCCACGGACCGGCAGCCACGAGATGCCGGTGCGGGACGTCAGCTCGCTGCGGCTCCCACGACGTCCGGGATCCGGAACGGCTTGCCGCAGCCGCCGCAGACGATGGGGGCCTGGGCGAGGACCGACGGGACGACGCGGACGTTGCGGCCGCAGTCACAGACGGCCTTGACGCGTACGCCGCCACCGGAGGAGCCGTGCCGGGCGGCCGGCCCCCGGAAGGTGCGGGAGGTGTCGGAGGAGGTCGCGGCGGTGTGTGCCTTCAGGGCGCGCTGGAGACGCTCCATCGTCGGGCGGTAGCGCCGCTTCGCCTCGGGGGTGAGCGTGACCAGGGAGAAGCCGCTGCTGGGATGCGGTTCCTCGGGGTGGTCCAGGCCCAGCTCCTCGGCGATCGCGAGGAATCTGCGGTTGTGGTAGCGGCCGGCACGGGAGGTGTCGCGGACGCCGCGCGAGGCGGCGATGCCATGGACTGCCTCATGGAGCAGTCGCTCGAAGGAGAGCTCGTGACCGCACGCGGACGACGACTCCCCGATCAGGGACTCTGGCGCGGCAAGGTCGGGCAGCTCGGGGTGGTACCGCTGAATATCGGCCCACGCCTGTGCCAGCTCTGCGGCGAGTACAGGTGGTGTCTGTGTCGTGCTCACGTAATGACAACGAGCCGGGGTGCCCCAGTGTTCCGATTCCGGGGCATCCCAAATAATTTGCACGTACCCGTCAGTTGCCTCTGATGCGTCCCGACGAGGGCGGGTGCGCAAATCTGTGGATAAGCCTCACAGCTCACCACAAGGTGGTGCGTAGTCCCGCGTACGCCCCGGCGCGTACGGCCTGTTCGCGCGCCGGTTCGGCGGGAGTCCGCTGATGCGCAAGAGGTGTTTCGGTCGCCTCGCGCCCCACAGGGCAGGCGCCTGCCTCACTCAGTCAGCGCGTGCGACGACCGCGACGTTACCGGGTACGCCGTCGGCGCCCGGCACCGACCCGTCCTCGGCCACGGACGGTGGACGATCATGCGAGATCACCGGCCCAGGTTGCCGGAATGTGAAATCTCGCCATAGGCACATGACAACTCATAAGCCCTGCCGCATTCCACTGGACGACACGTCGAGGGGGGAGTTTCCTGGCATACGGGGGTAGTGCGAGCGCACTGTCACGGGGGCCATGGAATCGGGCAAGAGGCAACTCTCGGCGGATTGGGGCGCTTACTTATGACACCTACGCTCGTGCGGCAGCACCTGCCTCACGCGGGGGCCGTACCCCGCGTGGACCTGCGTGCACGCGCGCGTGACTGGTCCGAGATCCAGGAGCGGATGCTCGTACCGCTCTACGAGGCCGTCTACGAGCGACTGGAAGTGGGTCCCGCCACGCGGCTGCTCGGCCTCGGCTGCGGTTCCGGGCTCTCCCTGCTGATGGCCGCCGCCCGGGGAGCGACGGTCACCGGTGTCGACATCTCCCCCGAAAGAATGGCCCTGGCGCGGGAGCGGCTGCTGCCCGAGACGCCGGGTACGCGTGCGCGGCCGGACATCCGGCTGGTCGACGGCTCGCCCCGGGACACCGCGGTGCCGGGCGCTTCCGGATACACCCTGGTGACGGCCTTCGAGCCGATCGGGTGCCTCGCGGGCGACTCCGAGGGCCTGGGCGGGCTGCTCGCGGAGGCGGCACCGCTCGCCCAGCGCGGTGCGGCCGTGGTGCTGGCCGGCTGGGGTCCGCCGGAGCGGTGTGCCACGGCGTCCGTGATGCGGGTGGCCACGAAACTGGCGGAGCCGCTGCGCCATTCGGGCAGCTGGCGTCCGGCCTGCCGCGACGACCTGGAGGACGTCGCCCAGCGGGCCGGTCTCAGGCCGGACGGGTCGGGGCGGGTGGCGTGCCCCTTCGGGTACGCCGACGTGGACAGCGCGGTACGCGGCCTGAAATCGACGGGACTGTTCGACGCGGCGATGACGGCGACGGACCAGGTGCAGGTGGACAAGGAGCTGACCGAGGCCCTGCATCCGCACCAGCGGCAGGACGGGACGGTGTGGATGCCGAACGTGTTCCGGTACCTGATCGCCCGGACACCCTGACGAACGCGTTTCCGATGCAGGTGTGAACAGTGTGAAGAAGGCACCACGAGGTGCCTTTGGTTTCACCAAGTGGATCATGAGCGCCTATGGTGATCCACCACTCGGGGGACCTACACATCTGCATACAGGAGCTGCTGTGCCGCACCACCAGACCGCGCTGCGCCTCGTCGCGCCCGTCGCCGTCCTCGCTCTCACGCTCACCGCCTGCGGAGGCGGCGACGACACCGCCGACGCGAAGAGCACGGGCACCGCCCGGGCGAAGGCCTCACAGACGCCGGAGCCCACCTCCGGCGGCGAGATGGGGACCGGCGAGAGCGCGACGGGCAAGGTCACGGAGGAGCCGGGCGAGGTCACCTACCAGGTGCTGGCGCAGAAGGTCGACGTGGGCACCGAGGCGGAGGCGGCGAAGGCCGTCTCGGAGCCCGACAAGGTCAAGGGCAAGCTGCTGGCCGTCGCTCACCTGAAGTACACGCACACGAGCGGGCCCGCCCTCACCGACGGTTCCGATGCGCACGACGGCACCACGGTCTTCGCCGACGGGCAGCGCGGCACCGTCCTCATCGGCGCCTCCGAGGACGCGGCGGGCTGCGAGGACCCGTACGACGTCGACAGCTGGAAGCAGGGCGAGAGCCATGTCTTCTGCGAGACGTACGTGATCCCGGCGAACGCCAAGAGCATCGAGGTCCACTGGGCCGAGGAGGACGGCGAGCCGTACATCTGGAAGTTCCCGAACGGCTGACCTGCGAGCCGCCTGCTGACGACTGAGGGCGCCCCCTCCGGACAGGAAGGGGCGCCCTCGGCGCGGTTCGACAGGACCGGACGTCAGCCCATGAACTTCTTGAACTCGTCGGGGAGTTCGAAGTCCTTGCCACCCTGCTGCGGCAGTCCGAAGGCGCTGCCGCCCTCGGCCGCGGCGGCCCGGCGGGCGGCCTCCTCCTGCTCCTGCTGCTTGCGCTTCATCGGGTTGCCGGAGCGCTGCTTGCCCTTGGCCTTCTTCGGCTGCTTCTTGGTGCGGCCGGGGCCACCGCCCATGCCGGGCATCCCCGGCATCCCGGGCATCCCGCCGCCCTGGGCCATGCGGGACATCATCTTGCGGGCCTCGAAGAACCGCTCGACCAGGTTCTTGACCGCGCTGACCTCGACGCCGGAACCCCGGGCGATACGGGCGCGGCGCGAGCCGTTGATGATCGTCGGCTCCTGGCGCTCGGCCGGGGTCATCGACTTGATGATGGCGGCCGTGCGGTCGACGTCCCGCTCGTCCAGGTTGTTGATCTGGTCCTTCATCTGACCCATGCCCGGGAGCATGCCAAGCAGCTTGGAGATGGAGCCCATCTTGCGGACCTGCTCCATCTGGGCCAGGAAGTCGTCCAGGGTGAAGTCCTGGCCCTTCTTGGACGCCAGCTTGGAGGCCATCTTCTCGGCCTCTTCCTGGCTGAACGTCTTCTCCGCCTGCTCGATCAGGGTGAGGAGGTCACCCATGTCGAGGATGCGGGAGGCCATCCGGTCAGGGTGGAACGCGTCGAAGTCGTCGAGCTTCTCGCCGTTCGACGCGAACATGATCGGCTTGCCGGTGATCTGCCGGATCGACAGGGCGGCACCACCACGGGCGTCACCGTCGAGCTTGGAGAGCACCACGCCGTCGAAGCCGACGCCGTCGCGGAAGGCCTCGGCCGTGTTGACGGCGTCCTGGCCGATCATCGCGTCGACGACGAACAGGATCTCGTCCGGGGAGACGGCGTCGCGGATGTCCGCGGCCTGCTGCATCATCTCCTGGTCGATGCCGAGACGGCCGGCGGTGTCCACGATCACGATGTCGTGGACCTTGGACTTGGCGTGCTCGATGGAGTCCTTGGCGACCTTGACCGGGTCGCCGACGCCGTTGCCCGGCTCGGGGGCGTAGACCGCGACACCGGCGCGCTCGGCGACGACGCTCAGCTGGTTGACCGCGTTCGGGCGCTGGAGGTCGGCGGCGACCAGCAGCGGCGAGTGGCCCTGCTCCTTGAGCCAGCGGCCGAGCTTGCCCGCGAGGGTGGTCTTACCGGCACCCTGCAGACCCGCCAGCATGATCACGGTGGGCGGCTGCTTGGCGAAGCGCAGACGCCGGGTCTCGCCGCCGAGGATGGTGACGAGCTCGTCGTTGACGATCTTGAGGACCTGCTGGGCGGGGTTCAGCGCCTTGCTGACCTCGGCGCCGAGGGCGCGCTCCTTGACGTTCTTGATGAACGTCCGGACGACGGGAAGCGCCACGTCCGCCTCGAGGAGCGCGATCCGGATCTCGCGCGCCGTGGCGTCGATGTCCGCCTCGGAGAGCCGTCCCTTGCCGCGCAGGTTCTTGAAGGTCGCTGAGAGGCGATCGGAAAGAGTATCGAACACGGCGCTCGCGGTCCTCAGGGTTGGTGGCTACAGGGAATCGCCCTCCAGGGTATCCCGGCGTGACAAGTCGCCGGGTCGGCCTCACCCACGCAGTGTCTCCTCCAGCTTCCGCGCCACCGACGCCGCCTCGTCCCCGGGCAGCGGCGCGCCCTCCGGGCCTGTCACGTAAAAGGCGTCGACGGCGTTGGCGCCGAGGGTCGAGACATGGGCGCTGCGCACCCGGACGCCGGCGTCCTCCAGGGCCCGCCCGATGCGGTACAGCAGGCCGGGGGCGTCCTGGGAGCGGACCTCGATGACCGTGGCCAGCCGGGAGGCGGCCGGGTGGACGGACACCCGGGCCGCGGGGGCGACCACGCCCCGGCGGCGCGGATAGGCCGCGTCCCGTTCGGCGAGGCGGCCGGCGACGTCCAGGGAACCGTCGAGCGCCCGGACCAGGTCCGAGCGCAGCCGGGCGGCCTGCGGCAGCGAGCCGTACTCGGCGGCGACCCGCCAGTCCAGCAGCAGCACGGAGCCGTCGACGCCGTCGGGGAGGGTCAGGGAGCGCAGCTCGGCGGTGCGGACGGTCAGCCGGTGCATGGCGAGGACACCGGCCACCGCGGGCAGCACCCCGGGCTGGTCGGGTACGGCGATGAGCAGCTCCACACCCAGCGGCTCGGGCTCGCCGGACGGCTCCTGACCGGCGGACGGCTCGGTCTGCGCCCGCAGCGACAGCACCGGGCTGCCCGTCGCCGCCGCCTCCAGGGCGAGCCGCTCCTGCTCGGCGGTCGGCGCGGCCTCCTCAGGTTCGTCCGGGGCGTCGCCCGCGAGCACCGCCGAAACCCGTTTGACCAGGTCGGCGACGAGCGAGCCGCGCCAGGACGACCAGGCGGCAGGGCCGGTCGCGAGCGCGTCGGCCTCGGTGAGCGCGTGCAGCAGCTCCAGGGTGCCCTGGGAGCCGACGGCCTCGGCGACGGAGCGCACGGTGGCCGGGTCCTCCAGGTCGCGCCGGGTGGCGGTGTCGACGAGCAGGAGGTGGTGGCGTACGAGGGTGGCGACGACGGTCACGTCATGGTGGTCGAAGCCGATCCGGGCGGCGACGTCCTTGGCGATGATCTCGCCGGCCACGGAGTGGTCGCCGGGCCAGCCCTTGCCGATGTCGTGCAGCAGCGCGGCGACCAGCAGCAGGTCGGGGCGGCTGACCCGGCGGGTGAACTCGGAGGCGCGCACCGCGGTCTCGATCAGGTGCCGGTCGACGGTCCACAGGTGTACGGCGTTGCGCTGCGGGCGGCAGCGGACCCGTTCCCAGTCGGGCAGCAGCCGGGTGATCAGCCCCTCGGCCTCCAGCGCCTCCCACACCTCGATGGTGGGGCGCCCCGAGCCGAGCAGGGTGACGAGCTGTTCGCGTGCCTCGGCGGGCCATGGGGTGGGCACCGGTCGCACGGTGGCGGCCAGGCGCCGTACGGCGTGCAGCGAGAGCGGGAGTCCGGCCTGCGCGGCGGCGGCCGCGGCGCGCAACGGCAGCACGGGGTCGCGCTCGGGGCGCGCGGCGCGGGCGAGCACCACCTCGCCGTCCTGTTCCACCACGCCCTCGGCCAGCGGGGAACGCTCGCCGGGCGGTTTCCCGCCGCCCAGCATGGCGCGCAGCCGGGGCCGCACGGCGCGTGAGCGCAGGACGCGCCCCACCTCGCGCCAGGTGACGTCGCTGGCGTACGAGACGAGCCGCGCCGCCTCGTAGACCTGCCGCAGCAGGGTGTCCGCGTCGAGCAGGCCGAGTTCGGCGGCCACCTGGTCCTGCTCCTGGAGGGCGAGCCGGTCGGTGGCGCGCCCGGTGGTCAGGTGCAGGGCGTCCCGGACGTCGAGGAGCCGGCGCCGGGCGTCGGCGAGGCCCTCGCGCGGGGCGTCGGCGAGCCAGGAGGCGGCGACGGCGCGCAGGGCGGTGGCGTCCCGCAGCCCGCCGCGGGCCTCCTTCAGGTCGGGTTCCAGCAGGTACTGCAACTCGCCCTGGCGCTCGGCGCGTTCGGCGCACAGTTCCTGGAGTTCGGGGAGGCGCTTGGGCGCCTGGTTGCGCCAGTCGGCCAGGACGGCCGTGCGCAGCGACGCGGTGAGGCCGAGGTCGCCGGCGATGTGCCGGGCGTCCAGCAGGCCGAGCTGCACCTTGAGGTCCTCAGCAGCGGTCTTGCGAGCCTCGGCAGGGGTGCGGACCGAGTGGTCGAGGTCCAGGCCCAGGTCCCAGACGGGGTACCAGAGCCGGTCGGCGAGGGCCGCGACCGCCTTGGTGTCGCCTCCGTCGTGCAGCAGGAGCAGGTCGAGGTCGCTGCGCGGGGACAGCTCGCCCCGTCCGTAGCCGCCGACGGCGACGAGGGAGGCTCCGCGCAGCCCCTCGGCGCCCGCGGCGAACAGGCCGGTGAGCCACTCGTCCGTGAGGTCGGCCAGAGCCGCACGGCGCGGCGGCCCGGACCGCGTCCCCTCGGTGAGGAGACGCAGCCGGGCCGCCGCGTAGCCGCTGGGTCCCGAGTCCTCTGCTTCCTTCTGCACGTCCGTACCCGTCACCCAGTGGCTCCTGTTCCGTTCGTCTGCTCAGCGGGCCTTCAGAGCGCGTCGGGACCGCGCTCGCCGGTCCTGACCCGTACGGCCGTCTCGACCGGAATCGACCAGACCTTGCCGTCACCGATCTTGCCGGTGCGGGCCGCCTTGACCACCACGTCGATCAGCTGCTCGGCGTCGTCGTCCTCGACCAGGACCTCGATGCGGATCTTGGGGACCAGGTCGACGGTGTACTCGGCACCGCGGTAGACCTCGGTGTGGCCCCTCTGCCGACCGTAGCCGCTGGCCTCGGTGACCGTCAGGCCCTGTACTCCGAAGGCCTGCAGGGCCTCCTTGATCTCGTCGAGCCGGTGCGGCTTCACGACGGCGGTGATGAGCTTCATGCGTCCACCTTCTTGCTCTCGGCGCCGCCCACGGCGGCCGCGGCTGCGGCGGTCCTGGCGGCACCGCCACCGGCGCCGCTGAAGTCGTATGCGGTCTCGGCGTGCTCGGCCTGGTCGATGCCGGCGATCTCGTCGTCCTCGGGGACCCGCATGCCCATGGTCTTGTCGAGGATGAAGGCGAGGACCGCGGAGACGACGAGGGAGTAGGCCAGCACCGCGAAGACACCGGCGCACTGCTTCCAGAACTGGGTCAGGCCGCCGCCGTAGAAGAGGCCCTCGACGGTGGACTGGCCCTTGCCGCTGGCGAAGAGGCCGATCAGCAGGGAGCCGGCGACACCGCCGACGAGGTGGACGCCGACGACGTCGAGGGAGTCGTCGTAGCCGAACTTGTACTTCAGGCCGACGGCCATGGCGCACAGCACACCGGCGATGGCGCCGACCGCGATCGCGCCGAGCGGGGTGACCGCTCCGCCGGCCGGGGTGATGGCGACCAGGCCCGCGACGGCGCCGGAGGCGGCACCGAGCGTGGTGAACGCGCCGTGCCGGATCTTCTCGTAGATGAGCCAGGCCAGCATGGCGGCGGCCGTGGCGACCTGCGTGTTGACGAACATCAGCGCGCCCACGCCGTCGTCGTTGCCGAGCCAGGAGCCGGCGTTGAAGCCGAACCAGCCGAACCACAGCAGACCGGCGCCGAGCATGACCAGCGGCAGGCTGTGCGGGCGCATCGGGTCCTTCTTGAAGCCGACGCGCTTGCCGATGACGAGGATCACCCCGAGCGCCGCGGCACCCGCGTTGATGTGCACCGCCGTACCACCGGCGAAGTCGATGACGCCCAGCTCGAAGGCCCAGCCGCCGGCGCCCCAGACCCAGTGCGCGACCGGGAAGTAGACGACCGTGGCCCACAGGGCGATGAACAGCGCCCAGGCGCTGAACTTCACGCGGTCCGCGAGGGCGCCGCTGATCAGGGCGGGCGTGATGATCGCGAACATCAGCTGGAAGACCAGGAACACGAAGACCGGGATGGTGTAGCCGGGCCACAGCTCCGTCAGGCCGATGTTGCCGAGGCCGACCCAGTCGGAGTTCCAGCCGATGATGCTGCCGGAGTCGGTGCCGAACGCCATGGAGAAGCCGTACAGCACCCACAGGATGGTGACGATCCCGAGGCTGATGAAGCTCATCATCAGCATGTTGAGGGTGCTCTTGACGCGGACCATGCCTCCGTAGAAGAAGGCAAGACCCGGGGTCATGAGCATCACCAGGGCGGAACAGATGAGCATGAACCCTGTGTTCGCGGCAGAGAGCTTGGGAGCCTCTGCGGCAAGGGTGATGGCTGGTGCCATCGGCGTCTCCTCGTCATGTGTACGGCCCCGTGCGGGCGAAGCCTCGAGCGGATTGAGGGGCGGGCCGGTTATGCGCCACGAGATTGGCGCAGCGCGGTTTCGGTCGAGGCCCCTCGTTGTTTCGCGACCGTGACGAAGGCGCGTTCTGTGTTACGCGTCGATGAACTGCCGGATTGCGGACGATCTGATCGTTATCGTGGCGCAACCTTCGGCTTTCGGACAGCCGGGGGCAACACAGACCGGCCGCGGTCGGCCTTCCGATGACCTGGCATGGGGGAGCCGAGTCGGGCAGTTCGGGAGGGCCGGCCGCGGCCGGGGTTCTGGGGTGGTGCGGCTTGTCAGACCGCCTCGGCGGTCTCGGGCAGTTCTGCGGAGAGCCGCTCGGTGAGGTCGACGACCTCGCCCAGGTCGCCGAAATCGCGGGCGGCGGTGTCGACCGTCTTGCGGATGCGGGTGTTCACCCGCTCGGAGCGGACCTTCTTGGCGACCTGCATGGCCTCGGTGGCGAAGACCGTGCTCCGCTCGGGCTCGCGCTGGAGGAGGTGGACCGTGGCCATGCCGATCAGGTTCAGCGCGTAGGAGCGCTGGTGCTCGTCGTCCTCGGCGAAGAGCTCGACCGCCCGGTTCATCAACGGCTCGGCCAGCGAGGCGTAGGTGGGGCTGCGCCCGGCGACGTAGGCCAGATCGCGGTAGGAGTGGGAGTTCTCGCCGTACAGCTCGGCCTCGGAGAAGAAGCGGATCCAGTCGGGGTCCGGCTCGTCCCACTCGTCGGCCTCGGAGAAGGTGTCCTCGGCCATCCGGACCGCCCGCTTGCACTTGCCGGGCTGCCCCATGTTCGCGTAGGCGCGGGCCTCCATCGCATACAGCATCGACTGGGTGCGCGGGCTCGCGCAGTCCCGGCTGCCGTACTGCGCGAGGTGGATCAGCTCCAGCGCGTCGTCGGGCCGGCCGAGGTGGATCATCTGGCGGCTCATGCTGGACAGCACGTAGGAGCCGAGGGGCCGGTCGCCCGCCTCCTTGGCGGCGTGCAGCGCGAGGACGAAGTACTTCTGCGCGGTCGGCTGGAGCCCGATGTCGTACGACATCCAGCCGGCCAGTTCGGCGAGTTCGGCGGCGACCTTGAACAGGCGGCGGGTGGTGGACTCCGGCTGGGGCTCCTGGAGGAGGTCGGTCACCTCGTGCAGCTGCCCGACGACCGCCTTGCGGCGCAGGCCGCCGCCGCACTGGGCGTCCCACTGCCGGAACATCACCGTCGTGGACTCCAGGAGGTCCAGCTCCGGCTTGGAGAGGCGGCCGCGGGCGCGTCCGGAGCCGCCCGCGGGCTCGGGTGCGGTTCTCGGGGCCGCGGGCGAGGGGACGAGCCAGCGCTGCATGGGCTCGATGAGGGCCGGGCCCGCAGACAGCACCAGCGAACTCCCGAGGAAGCCGCGCCGCGCCAGCATCAGGTCGCTGCGCGAGAACTCGCTGAGCAGGGCCACCGTCTGCGGGCCCGTCCAGGGCAGGTCGACGCCGGTCGCGGAGGGCGACTGGCGCGCGGTACGCAGCCCCAGGTCCTCGACGGAGACGACGACGCCGAAACGCTCCGAGAACAGCTCGGACAGGATCCTGGGGATCGGCTCGCGGGGGTTCTCGCCGTCGAGCCAGCGGCGCACGCGCGAGGTGTCCGTGGAGATGTGGTTGGCGCCCAACTGGCGTGCCCTGCGGTTGACCTGGCGGGCGAGCTCGCCCTTGGACCAGCCGCTGCGCGCGAACCAGGAGGTGAGCAGCTCGTTCGGGCGCTTGTCAGCGTGCGTCGCGCCCGCAGCGTTCGTTCCGCTTCCGCCGTTGCCGCTCACTGGAACGCCCCCATCCCTGAGACCACTTGTCGCCGAGTGCGCCAAGCCCTATCAGCATGCCGGTTCATACCGCCGTCCGTCCGGCCCTTGTCACCCTTCGAACGGAATGACGACTTGCCTCCGGCATACCCACGAGCGCATGTGCCCCCAGGACTCGTGCACACAAAGTAATCCTACGATCACCCGTCCAGCCACGGCTCATACGGAAACGCCACCATTCGCCACCCCTTCGAATGAACTCACGTACGGCTACGCGCGATTCACTTGACACAGCACGACCAGGAGCGGGTGCAGCGATGCATTCGGGGGCGCGCGTCGTCGGGCACGCCACCCTGGGCACATCCGGGCGCTGAATGAACCGACCACCGCCGGGAAGGCGGAAACGGAGAGTCACGCATCGCGTCCGCAGCGTAACCACCGCTGCGTCGGACCCGTTGGAGGGGGCATGGGCTTCACGATCGGCATCAGCCGGGGCATGCGCGACATCCGGACCGGATCACGCCGCCGCAGCCGTACGTCGGACGGCACGGCGGTGGCCGAGTACACCGGACTGTGGGGCTGGGACGTGGTGCCGGGCGCCCGGGCATCGGCGGGCGCCTGTTCCTGCGGCCATGACGACTGCCCGGCGCCGGGCGCGCACCCGCTGGACTTCGCGCCGGTACTCACGGCCGGGGCGACGCTGGACGACGTGACGCGGGCGTGGGGCGAGTTCCCCGGCGCCTCGATGATGCTGCCGGTCGGCCGGGCGTTCGACGTCATCGAGGTGGCCGAGCCCGCCGGCCGCCGCGCGCTGGCCCGGCTGGAGCGCATGGGCCTGCCCGTCGGCCCGGTCGCGGCGACCCCGGACGGCCGCGCCCACTTCTTCGTCGCCCCCGGCGCCGCCGCCGATCTGCCGGGGCTGCTGTACCGCATGGGCTGGGACGACCCGGACTCCCTCGACCTGCGCGGCCTCGGCCCGGGCGCGCACATCACGGCGCCGCCCTCCGACCGCGGCGGTCTCGGCCCGGTGCGCTGGCTCCGCTCCCCCGCCCTGGACTCCGCGTCCCGCCCGCCGGAGGCCCGTCTGGTGCTGGGCACGCTGGCGTACGTGGCCCATCGGTCGCGGGCCTAGCCTCGGCACACGCGCGTACGGCTCGGACGGAGACACACAGACGCGCACGGCTCAGACGCACACGGCGAAGCGCCCGACCCCGACCGGATCCCGGGGGGCGGGCGCTTCGCCGTGCGTGTACGACTTTCGTGCGTGTACGACTTTCGTGGGTGAGTCCTCGGTGGGTGCCGAGCTCACTCTCCGATAAGGGCGTCAACGAACGCCTCCGGCTCGAACGGCGCCAGGTCGTCCGCGCCCTCGCCGAGCCCGATGAGCTTGACCGGGACGCCCAGCTCGCGCTGGACCGCGACCACGATGCCGCCCTTGGCCGTGCCGTCCAGCTTGGTCAGCACGATGCCAGTGATGTCGACGACCTCGGAGAAGACCCGGGCCTGCACCAGGCCGTTCTGGCCGGTGGTGGCGTCCAGGACGAGCAGCACCTCGTCGACCGGGGCATGCTTCTCCACGACCCGCTTGACCTTGCCGAGCTCGTCCATGAGGCCGGTCTTCGTGTGCAGGCGGCCGGCGGTGTCGATGAGCACGACGTTCGCGCCCATCTCCTTGCCCTCCTTGACCGCGTCGAAGGCGACGGACGCCGGGTCGCCGGCCTCCGGCCCGCGCACGGTGTGGGCACCGACGCGCTCGCCCCAGGTCTGGAGCTGGTCGGCGGCGGCGGCACGGAAGGTGTCGGCGGCGCCGAGGACGACGCTCTGGCCGTCGGCCACCAGGACGCGGGCGAGCTTGCCGGTGGTGGTGGTCTTGCCGGTGCCGTTGACGCCGACGACCATCACGATGCCCGGCTTGCGGTCCTCCGGCTCGGTCTTGACCGCGCGGTCCATGTCGCGGCCGACCAGCGTGATCAGTTCCTCGCGCAGCAGGGTGCGCAGTTCCTCGGGGGTGCGGGTGCCGAGCACCTTCACGCGCTCGCGCAGCCGCTCGACCAGTTCCTGGGTGGGCTGCACGCCGACGTCGGCGGTGAGCAGCGTGTCCTCGATCTCCTCCCAGGTGTCCTCGTCCAGGTGCTCGCGCGACAGCAGGGTGAGCAGCCCCTTGCCGAGGGCGTTCTGTGAGCGGGAGAGCCGGGTCCGCAGCCGGACCAGGCGGCCGGCGGTGGGTTCCGGGATCTCGATCTCGGGAGCTTCGGCGGGCGGCTCCTCGACTACGACCGGAGCCGAGCCGTCCGGGAGATCCACCTCCTCTATCGTGCGCCGCGGTTCCTCCCGCGGCGTCTCGGCCTCGTCGCCGACGTGCGGCTCGGCCGGTGGGGCGGTGATGTCGGGCGCTGCGGGCGGGGGCGGGGGCAGCTGCTTCTTGCGCCGGCTGCCGACGATGAGCCCGCCGAGCGCGCCGAGCACGACCACGGCGATGACTACAGCAAGGATGACGATGTCCATAACGCGTCCAGTATCAGTCATGGGACCCCGGGTCACCCTGCTCGCACCGCGCCGGAGGGCCGGGCGCCGCCGGATCTCCACACCCCTGGATGTCTGACTCATCGTCAGCTAACGTCCCCCGGACACCCGCCGGTGGAGGGAGACGCCCCCATGCCCGTCACGGTCGCACGCTTCAACCTCGTCGCTCCCGGGGCGAGCCCCGCCGAGCTCGGTGCCCGGTACCGGGCGGCCCTGGAGATGGCCGCGTACGCCGACGACCGGGGCGTGAGCACCGTGCAGACGGAGGAGCACCACGGGGCGGACAACAACTGGCTGCCGTCGCCGTTCGCCTTCGCGGGGGCCGTCTTCGGCGCCACCCGGCGGGTCGCGGTCACCGTCTCGGCGATCATCGGCCCGCTGCACGACCCGCTGCGGCTGGCCGAGGAGATCGCCGTGCTGGACCTGCTGAGCCACGGCCGGCTGGTGACGGTCGCCGGGATCGGGTACCGGCCGGAGGAGTACGACCTCTTCGGCGTGGACTTCGCCCGGCGCGGCACGCTCCAGGACGAGCTGCTGGAGACCCTGCTGAAGGCGTGGACCGGCGAGCCCTTCCCCTACCGCGGCCGCACCGTCCGCATCACCCCGCGCCCCTTCACCGACCCGCATCCGCTGCTCCTGGTGGGCGGCTCTTCACGGGCCGCCGCCCGCCGCGCCGCCCGCCTCGGCCTGCCCTTCTTCCCCAGCGCGCACCTGCCGGAGCTGGAGGCGTACTACAAGGAACTGCTGGTCGAGTACGGCACCGAGGGCTGGGTGATGATGCCCGCCGCCGAGACGCCCCTGCTGCATGTGACCGAGGACCCGGACCGGGCCTGGGCGCGGTACGGGCAGCACTTCCTGCACGAGGCTCGGACCTACGCCTCCTGGCAGTCGGGCAAGGTGCGCTCGGCGGTGAAGTCGGGCGCGACGACGGTCGAGGACCTGCGTGCGGAGGGCGTGTACCGGATCCTCACCCCGGACGCGTGCGTGACCCTCGGGCTGGATTCCTACGTCCTGCATCCGCTGGCGGGTGGGATGCCGGTGGAGGAGGGGTGGCGGAGTCTGCAGCTGTTCTGCGAGCAGGTGCTGCCGCGGCTGGGGAGCTGACGAGCCGCGGATATCCGGTGGTCGGCCGCTGCTCCATGGTGATCCACTGGTGCCGTGACCCTCTCGGTCGATGTGTTCCTGCGCGAGCCGGACGGACAGCGGCGGATCCTCGACGTCCCCGAGGGGCGTGACGACTCGGCCGGGTTCGAGTCCTGGCGTCGCACGGTGTGGGGATCGGAGCCGGTATGTGCGCTGGGCGCCCGGTTCCTGCCGGTGCCGGCCGACGACGACCTGACGATCGAGGCCGAGGAGGTCGCGGAGTTCCCGCCCGAGGTGGCGGTGCTGCGCGATCACCTCGACGCGATCGCCGAGAACACGTGGCGACCGCGAGGACTCGCCGAGCACCGGGCGGGGCTGGTGCGGCGGCTGCGGAACCTGGAGGTGGCCCGCCCTGCACGCCCGGCTGATCGAGGGCGGCGTCCTGATCTGGTGAGACGACAGACCGCCGCCCCGGCTCGGGCAGTGGCCGAACCGGGGCGACGGCGGGTTACGGGGAGAGGGGCAGCGGGGACTTTGGCCCTTCCCCCCGAGTCTCGGGACGGGCCTAGCCCATCTCCTCCAGGGCCTTGCCCTTCGTCTCCTTGACGAACTTCAGGACGAACGGGATCGAGAGCGCGGCGAACGCGGTGTAGATCACGTACGTCGCGGAGAGGTTCCAGTCGGCCAGCGACGGGAAGCTCGCGGTGATGGCCCAGTTGGCGATCCACTGTGCGGCGGCGGCCACGCCCAGCGCGGCGGCACGGATCCGGTTGGGGAACATCTCGCCGAGCATGACCCAGACGACCACACCCCAGGACAGGGCGAAGAAGAGGACGAAGAGGTGCGCGGCGATCAGGGCGATCCAGCCCTGCGCGGCCGGCAGCTTGCCGTCGACGAGGTGGTATGAGAACGCCCAGGCCTCCAGCGCCAGACCGACGACCATGCCGACCGAGCCGATGATCGCGAGCGGCCTGCGTCCGATGCGGTCGACGAAGATCATCGCGATGACGGTGCCGACGATGTTGATGATCGACGTGGTGAAGGAGTAGAAGAACGAGTCCGCGGGGTCGACACCGACGGACTGCCACAGCGTCGAGGAGTAGTAGAAGGCGACGTTGATGCCGACGAACTGCTGGAAGACCGACAGGCCGATGCCGACCCAGACGATCGGCTTGAAGAAGAAGCTGCCGCCGAGCAGGTCCTTGAAGCTGGACTTGTGCTCGCTCTTCATGGCGCCCTCGATCTCGGCGACACGGGCGTCGAGGTCGACGTCCTTGCCCTCGACCTCGGCGAGGATCTCCCGGGCGCGCTCGTGCTTGCCGACGGAGATGAGGAAGCGCGGGGACTCGGGGATGGCGAAGGAGAGCAGCCCGTAGAGGACGGCCGGGACGACCATGACGCCGAGCATGACCTGCCAGGCCTCCAGGCCCATCAGCTTGCCGCGCTGGTCACCGTCGGCGGCGTTCAGCAGGCCCCAGTTGACCAGCTGCGACACGGCGATGCCGATGACGATCGCGGCCTGCTGGAAGGAGCCGAGCCGGCCGCGGTAGGCGGGCGGGGCGACCTCGGCGATGTAGGCCGGGCCGATCACGGAGGCCATGCCGATGGCGAAGCCGCCGACGACGCGCCAGAAGGCGAGGTCCCACAGGGCGAAGGGCAGCGCCGAGCCGACGGCGCTGACGGTGAAGAGGACCGCGGCGATCTGCATGCACCGGATACGGCCGATGCGGTCGGCTATGCGGCCGGCGGTGGCTGCGCCGACGGCGCAGCCGATGAGGGCGATGGCGATGACCTGGGCGAGGGCCGCGGAGCCGACGTCGTAGCGGTCGCGGATGGCCTCGACTGCGCCGTTGATCACGGAGCTGTCGTAGCCGAAGAGGAAACCGCCCATCGCGGCCGCCGCCGCGATGAAGATGACGTGCCCGAGATGATCGGGGTGAGCCGTCCTGGCTCCTGACTGGGGTGCCTGCGCTGTGCTGGTCACGTGTACTCCTCGGGCCACCGGCAACGCTGCCGGAGGGAATCAGCCCTTCGAGGTCCACCTGAAGGTACCTGAAGGTAAAAGGAACGTTGCAGAGACTATGCCTTCAAGTTTCGAAGTCAATAGGCCAGTCACTCTGGATCTGAGGCAGGAGTGTGGGGGCTATGTGTTCAAGTGTTGAAGTAGTGAAGACCCGCAGGTGAGACAGGTGTAGACCACACGCATCTAGCGGAGGCGCTGGCTGATGACCTTCGACACACCGTCGCCCTGCATGGAGACGCCGTAGAGGGCGTCGGCGACCTCCATCGTGCGCTTCTGGTGGGTGATCACGATCAGCTGGGAGGCCTCCTGGAGCTCCTGCATGATCCGGATCAGCCGCTGGAGGTTGGTGTCGTCGAGGGCGGCCTCGACCTCGTCCATGACGTAGAACGGGCTGGGCCGCGCCTTGAAGATCGACACGAGCATCGCCACCGCGGTCAGCGACCGCTCCCCGCCCGAGAGCAGCGACAGCCGCTTGACCTTCTTGCCCGGCGGACGCGCCTCGACGTCCACGCCCGTGGTGAGCATGTTGTCGGGGTCGGTCAGGATCAGCCGCCCCTCGCCACCGGGGAACAGCCGGCTGAAGACGCCCTCGAACTCCCGGGCCGTGTCACGAAAGGCCTCGGTGAAGACCTGCTCGACGCGCTCGTCGACCTCCTTCACCACCTGCAGGAGGTCCGCCCGCGTCTTCTTCAGATCCTCGAGCTGCTCGCTGAGGAACTGGTGGCGCTCCTCCAGCGCCGCGAACTCCTCCAGGGCGAGCGGGTTCACCTTGCCGAGCTGCTGATAGGCACGCTCGGCTGCCTTGAGGCGCTTCTCCTGCTCGGCCCGGACATACGGCCGGGGCCGGTTGCGCGGATGCTCCGGGTCCTCCGGCAGCTCCTCGCCCTCGGCGGGGGGCGAGGGCGACACGAGCTGGTGCGGTCCGTACTCCGCCACCAGTCCGGCCGGTTCGACACCCAGCTCCTCCAGCGCCTTGGTCTCCAGCTGCTCGATGCGCAGCCGCTTCTCGGCGCCGAGTACCTCGCCGCGGTGGACCGAATCCGTCAACTTGTCGAGCTCGGCCTTGAGATCGCGCCCCTCGGTGCGGGCGCGGGCGAGTTCCTGCTCCCGGCGGGCCTTCGCGGCCTCGGCGGCGGTGCGTTCCTCGTCGGCGCGGGCCAGGGAGACCTCGACGTGCGCGAGCAGCTGCCGCGCGCCCGAGCCGACGGCCTCGGCGACGGCCGCCTCGTGCCGCAGCCGGGCCCGCCGCTGTTCGGCACGCGCGCGTGCCTCGCGTTCGGCGCGGGCGGCCCGGTCGAGCGAGTCGGCCCGGCCGGCCAGCCCCTTGACCCGTTCCTCGTGCGTACGGGCCTGGAGGCGGGCCTCCATCTCGGTCTGGCGGGCGTTGGCACCGTCGGCGGCGAGCCGGTCCCGGACGGAGGTGTCGGGCTCCTCCTCGATCGGCATCTCCTCGGCGACGGCGAGCCGCTCGGCGAGTTCCTCGACCTCTTCGAGCGCCCGGTCGAGGGCCTCCTGGGCCCGGGCCGCTGCGGCGGTGGACCGCTCGGCCTCCCCCGCCGCGCCCCGCGCCTGTCCGGCGAGGCGGCCGAGCTGCTGGGCGACGGCCGACTTCTCCCGGTCGGCGGCCCGTCGCCGCTCCCCCAGCTCCTCGACCAGGGCGGCGGCTTCCTTTCGCCGCTCGACGGCGGCGTGCTGGGCCTCGGTCAGCTCCTCGCAGCGCACCGCCAGCTCTTCCAGCTCGGCGGCGGCCTCGTCCACGGAGGCCTGGACCTCGAGGAGGCTGGGGGCGCCGGCGGAGCCGCCGTGAGCGAAGTGGGCGCCGAGGAGGTCGCCTTCGGCGGTGACCGCGGTGAGGTCGGGGTGGGCGTAGACGAGGTCCTCGGCGTCTTCGAGGGTGCTGACGACGACGATGCCGTGCAGCAGCCGTCGGACGGCCGGCATGAGGTCGGAGGGGCCGCGTACCAGGTCTGCGGCGTAGGTGTGGCGGGCGTCTGCGGGGCCGTTGTGGCCGGTCGCGCCCACGTGGCGGCAGCCGCTTGTCGGACACAGCCCCTCGCCCCTGAGGGCGTCTTCTCCGGCCAGGAGCAGCGTGGCCCGGCCGCCGTCCTGCTTGCGCAGCAGCCGGATCGCGTCGGCCGCCGAGGCCGGGGTCGTGACGGCGATCGCGTCCGCCGCCGCTCCGAACGCGGCGGCGACGGCGACCTCATGGCCAGAGGTCACCGTCAGCAGTTCCGCCGCCGGGCCGAGCAGGCCGGAGAGGCGGTCCTTCGCCGCGAGCAGTATTCCGGTGCCGTCCTTGCGGCGCAGGCCGAGGGCCAGGGTTTCGTGCCGGGCCTGGGTGGCGGCGCGCCCCCGTTCCGCCGCCGTGGCGGCCTCGCGGGCGGCCGTGAGGGCGGCCTCGGCCTCGGAGAGCTGCTGCTTCGCGGCCTCGTGCTGTTCGGCGAGGTCGGCGTCGCCGGCGTCGAGGCCGTCCACCTCTGCCTGGAGAGCTTCGTACTCCTCCCGGGCGGCGACGGCACGTTCCTGCGCCTGGTCGCGGGCGGCGGCCAGGCGCTCGATCTCGGCCTGGGCGGAGGCAGCGCGGGAGCGGGCGGCGTTGACCTGGCCGCTGAGCCGGGCCAGGCCCTCGCGCCGGTCGGCGATGGCGCGGGCGGCGTCCTTCAGACGCCGTTCCTCCTGGGTCAGGGCGCGTTCCAGCTCGGCGCGGTGGGCGACCGTGTCCTCCAGGGCGCGTTCGGCCGCCTCCAGGGCCGCCTCCAGCTCGGCCTCCTGCTCGCGGATGCGGGCGGCCTCGCGCTCCATGTCCTCGGGGTCGCGTCCGCGCCGCTCCTCGGGGGGCGCGGAGGTGGCGCTCTTCACCCGGGCGTCGGCCAGCGAGATCGTGCCGCGCACCCGTTCGGCGAGCTGGGAGAGCTCGTACCAGGTCTGCTGGGCGCGCTGGAGCCTCGGCGTGAGCTGCCGGACCTCGTCCTCCAGGAGGGCCTCGCGCTGTTGTGCCTTGCGCAGGTCCTGCTCGGCGGACTCCTTGCGCGCCTTCAGCGCGGCCTCGTCGGCGACCTCGGCCTTGAGGGCCTCCCGGAGCCGTACGAGGTCGTCGGCCAGCAGGCGCAGGCGGGCGTCGCGCAGGTCGGCCTGGATGACGGCGGCCCGGCGGGCGACGGCGGCCTGGCGGCCGAGGGGCTTGAGCTGGCGTCTGAGCTCGTCGGTGAGGTCCTGCACGCGCGCGAGGTTGGCCTGCATCGCGTCCAGCTTGCGCAGCGCCTTCTCCTTGCGCTTGCGGTGCTTGAGGACGCCGGCGGCCTCCTCGATGAAGGCGCGGCGGCCCATGGGATCGGCGTGGAGCACGGAGTCGAGCTGGCCCTGCCCGACGATCACGTGCATCTCCCGGCCGATGCCGGAGTCGGAGAGGAGGTCCTGGATGTCGAGGAGGCGGCAGGTGTCGCCGTTGATCTGGTACTCGCTGCCGCCGTTGCGGAACATGATCCGCGTGATGGTGACCTCGGCGTACTCGATGGGCAGGGCCCCGTCGGAGTTGTCGATGGTCAGGGACACCTCGGCGCGGCCCAGCGGGGGGCGGCCGGTGGTGCCGGCGAAGATGACGTCCTCCATCTTGCCGCCGCGCAGCGACTTGGCGCCCTGCTCGCCCATGACCCAGCTGAGCGCGTCGACGACGTTGGACTTGCCCGAGCCGTTCGGTCCGACGACGCACGTGATCCCCGGCTCGAACCGGAGGGTGGTCGCCGAGGCGAACGACTTGAACCCGCGGAGGGTCAGGGCCTTGAGGTGCACGCCGCCGGACTCTACCGCCCGGGTTGGTCTCACTCCATGAACCCACGGTTTCGCCGTTGAACGGGCAGGGCACATCAGACGTTAAAGACGGTGAAAGGATGCGGGGGCAAGAAAGAAGGGACGCCGACAGGGCGTCCCTTGCACTTCTGACAACTAGGCGGTTGTGACGGGCGGCCCAACCACTGCTGTGCTGTTGTGGAGCGGTGCAGTGATCAGGTGAGCGCAGGCTCCGCCTGGTGTGCGTCAACGCTCTCCATGATCCTGTCGTGAGAAGCGGCAGCCGTCAGCGCTTCGTTCTCCGCCTGGATTCGTCCGAGCTCGGATTCCAGGTCCTGGACGCGCTGCTGGAGCCGTCGCATCTCGGCGAGGAGTCGCGGGTCGGAGCCGCCGACGTAACCGAGAAGCGCCTTTGCCATGATGGATGGTCCTCCACAATGCGTGACCGACCGCTGCGGTGTGGGTCGTGAGGGATTCGCACCCGCGGTCTTGGCAGGGCCTGGAGTTGTGCTGCCGTTCAGCCATGCCAAACAGCTAAGGTGCGCGGGGCTTTCAGCGTCTCACCAAAAAGTTTGACGGTCAACACGATCACGCCCCGTATTGGGGGGCGACCCGGGCACGCGCGGCCTGGAAACGGCCGTACTGCGGCTTCTGCGGGGCCCTAGGGGCGTGGCGATCATCCTTGCGTGTGGAGCGGGCCAAGGCAAGCGGTTCTGGCAATCACCAGCGAGTTTCCCTCCGGGACGGCCGCCTGCGGCACGTCCGCGGGCGGCCCAGGGGGCCGCCCGGCGGGAGTGATCACCGGATGGCGAAGCCGTCGTAGCCGCCGCGAGGTGTGTCCCAGATCTCGGTGACACCGTCCACGCGTCCGGGCGTGTCGTCACCGTGGAGCCACTCCAGCAGCCCTTCGCAGCCCTCGCGCCCGCCCTCGGCGACCACCTGGACCCGGCCGTCGCCCAAATTGAGAGCAAAGCCACTCAGGCCGCCGATCTCCAACGCCTTGGCCCGCGTGAACCAGCGGAAACCCACACCTTGGACGCGTCCACGCACCCAGGCGACCAGTCGCACATCCTCGCTCATGACTGCAACCTAACCGTCCAATCTCTCTCCGGGCACTTCCTCCACTTGCGCCATGCGGTACCGTCCCCCCTCAACGAATCTCATATGAAACTCACACGATCGAGTGAGTTTGGTGTTGATCTCGAGGATGAGTCGACCGCCAGGACGAGGAAGGCCAGGACATGGGACGCCACCGACGCTCGGACGCCGGCCGCGCCGCCACGGGCCGCGCCACGGGAATCACCCACCCCGACGGCTTCGCGGGGGGCCACGATCCGCTGTACCCCACCGCGGACGACGCCCCGACGATGGGCATCGCGCCCTATCTGAACCCGGAGGCGTACGCCGGCAGCTACGCGACGACCGAGGCCTACCTCTTCGGGGACGCGGCGTCCGCCGCGGGTGACCGCTTCGAGGACACGGCCCTCTTCGCCAGTGACGGGTTCGCGAGCGACGGCTTCACGCCTGACGGTGGCGCGCGGCGTGCCGGTTCGCACCGCCGCCGCAAGAAGACCGCCCGCCCCATGCGCACCGGTCTGCTCGGAGTCTCCGCCGCCGTCGCCCTCGGCACGGTCGCGGTCGCCACCGGCGCCGTGCCCGGCCTCGACAACTACAAGCTCGGCGGAGGCGGCGGGGCCGACAAGGTCCAGGCCGGAAACACGCCGACGAACACCCCGGTCGAACAGGGCGGCACCTCCGGCAGCGCCGACAGCCGTGGCGAGGCGCCCACCAGCCGGGACGCCGAGCGTTCCGACTCGCCGTCGCCGTCCGCCTCGAAGTCGTCGGCCGCGCCGACGAAGACGCCGGAGAAGCCGGAGAAGACGCAGGAGAAGACCCCGGAGAAGAAGACGCCGGCGGCCACTCCGAGCAAGAAGCCGGACAACACGCCCTCGCGGACGGCCACGGAGGCGCCGAAGAAGCCCAGCGCCTCCGCCGCCCTGTCCGGGGAGTCCGCCGCGGCGGCCAAGGTCCTCAGCCTCGTGAACGAGGAGCGGGCCAAGGTCGGCTGCAGCCCGGTCGCCGCCAGCAGCGCTCTGGCGGGGCTGGCCCAGAGCTACAGCGAGGACATGGCCGCGCGGGGCTTCTTCGACCACACCGACCCGGACGGCAGCACCCCCTGGGACCGGGCCGAGAAGGCCGGGATATCCAACCTCGGCGGCGAGAACATCGCCCGCGGCCAGGCCGACGCCGCGGCCGTGATGGACGCCTGGATGAACAGCCCCGGCCACCGCGCGAACATACTGAACTGCGACTTCAAGACGCTGGGCGTCGGCGTCGAGCTCGGCTCGGGCGGCCCTTGGTGGACGCAGAACTTCGGCTACTGAGCCCGGCTGACCACGCCCAGGCGGCGGCCAGGCCCTCGTTGGTCTGAGCGCCGGGCGGCGGTTCAGGTCGCGCTCGGAGCCGGTGCTGCTGTTCCAGCCCGGAGAAGGGCACTAACTTGCAGTTAGTGCAACCTGTCGGTTAGCGCTGTGCTGGCGTACCCTGGTCGCATGACCACCACCCAGGAGCTCACGGAGGGGCTCGGCGACCTCCCGTACAACGTGTTCGCCAAGGCCTGTCCGTCGCGCGGCACGCTGGAGCACGTCATGGGCCGCTGGGGCGGCCTCACGCTCGGCGCCCTGTATGAGGGCTCGCTCCGCTTCAACGAGCTGCGCCGCCGGGTCGACGGGGTGAGCGAGAAGATGCTGTCCCAGACGCTGCACGCCCTGGAGCGCGACGGCCTCGTCCACCGCGAGGCCCAGCCGACCAATCCGCCCCGGGTGGACTACGAACTGACGCCGCTGGGACGCCAGGTGGCCGAGCGGCTGCTCGCCCTGATCCACTTCGTGGAGGGCAGCATGGACGAGGTCCTGGCCGCGCGCGAGCGGTACGACTCCGCTAGGGCGTGATCCGCGGCGGCCGCTGGCACGTCGGGCAGTAGTAGCTCGACCGGTTCATCCAGGGCCGCCGCCGCATGGGCGTGCCGCAGCGCCGGCAGGGCAGGCCCTCACGGCCGTACGCGTCGAGCGACCGGTCGAAGTACCCCGACTCGCCGTTGACGTTGACGTACAGGCTGTCGAAGCTGGTGCCGCCCACGGAGAGGGCAGCGTTCATCACGTCCCGCACATGGCCCAGGAGCATCAGGGTGCGCGGGCGCGTGAAGCCGGCCGTCGGGCGCTCGTAGTGGATGCGGGCGCGCCACAGGGCCTCGTCCGCGTAGATGTTGCCGACGCCGCTGATCAGCGACTGGTCCAGCAGGGCCCGCTTGATCGTGGACCGCTTGCGGCGCAGCGCCTGGTGGAAGGCCTCGTCGTCGAAGAGCTCGTCGAGCGGGTCCCGGGCGATGTGCGCGATGACATCGGGCAGGCCGTCGGGGGTGGTCTCGTGCAGCGAGAGGCCGCCGAAGGTGCGCTGGTCGACGAAGCGGAGTTCGGTGTCCAGGGTGTCCGTGAAGCGGACGCGGATGCGCAGGTGCTTCTCGTCCGGGGCCGTGTGCGGCTGCACCAGCAGCTGGCCGCTCATGCCGAGGTGGGCCAGGATCGACTGGTCCGTGTCCTCCAGGGGCAGCCACAGGTACTTGCCGCGGCGGCTGGGCACGCCGATGCGGTGGCCTTTCAGGCGGTGCGCGAAGTCGTCGGCGCCCGCGAGGTGGCGGCGCACCGCGCGCGGGTGCAGCACCTCGGCCTCGGCGACGGTCCGGTGGGCGACCCACCGCTCGAGACCGCGCCGTACGACCTCGACCTCGGGCAACTCGGGCATGGGGTCCCCCGTCACGTACCTGTGGATGACGCGAGCGCCCGCCCCGGGCAGGGGCGGGCGCTCGGGTGCGCTGTGCGTGCCGCCCCCCGGAAAGGGGCGGCGGCGGTCAGCCGTCGGCAGGGCCGTCGGTGACCGTCCGGGCGGCCTGAGCAGCTGCCGTCTGCGTCTCCTCGGCGGCCTTCGCCGCCTTGGCACGCTCGTCCGCCGCGGCCCGGATGGACCGCCATGCGGACTCGGCGGCCTGCTGCTCCGCCTCCTTCTTGCTGCGGCCGGTGCCGGTGCCGTACGAGACGCCTCCGACGCGGGCGGCAGCAGTGAAGGTCTTCTCATGGTCGGGGCCGGTCTCCGTGACCAGGTACTCGGGAACACCGAGCCCCTCGGTCGCGGTGAGCTCCTGGAGACTGGTCTTCCAGTCCAGGCCGGCTCCGAGGTTCGAAGACTTTTCGATCAGGGGGTCGAACAGGCGGTGCACCAGCTCCGCCGCCGAGTCCAGTCCCTGGTCGAGGTAGACCGCGCCGATCACCGCTTCCAGCGTGTCGGCGAGGATGGACGCCTTGTCCCGGCCACCCGTGCCCTCTTCGCCCCGGCCGAGCCGGATGAAGGAGCCCAGGTCGAGCCCGCGGCCCACCTCGGCGAGCGCACGCGAGTTCACCACCGCGGCCCGCAGCTTGGCCAGCTGGCCTTCTGGGAGGTCGGGGTGGGTGCGGTACAGCGTGTCCGTGACCACGAGGCCGAGGACGGAGTCCCCGAGGAACTCCAGGCGCTCGTTGGTCGGCAGACCGCCGTTCTCGTATGCGTACGACCGGTGGGTCAGTGCGCGCACCAGAAGGGCGGACTCGAGCTTGTAGCCGAGCCGCCCTTCCAGAAGCGTGTGGGACGAGGCCTGGTTGTCCGCCGGAGCACTCCCGCTCGCACGGGAAGACTTGTTCTTAGGCGTGGACACAGTGCCTCTCACCAGCCGCTCAGACCTCGAGGACCTGGCGCTTGTTGTAGGTGCCGCAAGACGGGCACGCGATGTGCTGCTGCTTGGGCTCGTGGCAGCGCTCGCACGCAACCAGGGTGGGGACCGCAGCCTTCCACTGCGACCGGCGGTGGCGCGTGTTGCTGCGCGACATCTTCCGCTTCGGAACAGCCACGGCTACTTCTCCTGCTTCTCGTCGACGCCCGCTTCCGCTTCGGCGCCGCTCATCTCGTCCTTCTCGCCGTCCTTCATGGTGCCGGCGAGTCCCTGCAGTGCCGCCCAACGGATGTCGACGGCGTCGTGGTGGTGGTCCGGGTCGTCCGCCAGCCGCGCGCCGCACTCGGCGCACAGACCGGGGCAGTCTTCCCGGCACACCGGCTGCATCGGCAGTGCGAGCACCACCGCATCACGCAGCACGGGCTCGAGGTCGAACAAGCCGTCCTCGAGGAAGAGCCTGTCCTCGTCGTCCTCGGCGTCGTCGCCCGGTTCCGCGATCACGCGGCCCCGGTCGTCGGCGTCAGGGTACGAGAACATCTCCTGGAACTCCGCTTCGAGCTCCTGCTCGAGCGGCTCCAGACACCTTACGCACTCCCCCTGGGCGGCGGCACGGGCGGTGCCTGTGACGAGCACCCCTTCCATGACCGACTCCAGGCGGAGTTCGAGCTCCACCGGGGCGCCTTCCGGCACTCCGATGACTCCCTGGATACCGAGGTCCGTGGGAGCGTCGACCGTGCGGGTCAGGCGCTGCAGCGCACCAGGCCGCCGGCCCAGCTCGTGTGTGTCGAACACGAGGGGGTTGCGGTGGTCGAGGCGGGCGTTCAGGGCCATTCCTGCTTTCGATCTGGTGAGCTCGGGGCACGCTGCCCTTCGGTGTTCCCGGGCAGCGTTGATCGCGGACGTACGCGCGACCGAAGAGCCAGGATACTGGACCTTTCGCTGTCGGCCCAATCCGGTGCTCAGCCCTGGCCGCGGCCCTGCTCGTAGGCCCGCAACTGCTCGGCGCTGATCATGCCGGTGTCGAAGAGGCTGGTCTCGTCGAGGGCGTACCCCTGCTGGGCGTGGTGGCCCTGCTGCTGCGCCTGCTGCTGGGCCTGGTTCGGGTCGTACGCCGCCTGCTGGGGGTCGTAGCCCTGGTACGCGTAGGGATCGGCGTGCTGGTAGCCGTAGGGGTCCTGCTGGGCCGCGTAGGCCTGCTGCGGGTAGCCGGCGTACGGATCCTGCTGCTGGACCGGGTCGCCTCCCGCCGGGGCGTAGCCGGCGGCCGGGGCGTACGTCGGCTGCGCGTAGTCCTGCTGGTGGGCGGGCTGCCCGGCCGGGGCCTCCCGCTCGGCGAGGGCGGCCAGGTCGGCGAGGTAGTCGGCGTCGCTGGAGTGCTGGACGGTGCCCGTGTCGTCGGCGAGGGCACCGAGGTCGTCGGTGGCGATCCGGCCGTGCAGCTTCTGCCGGCCGCGGCCGACGGCCTCCAGCGTCTTGGCGAGGACCGCCTCGAAGGCACCCAGCTTGACGTCGACGTACTCGTCGGCGCTGCGGCGCTGGGTCTCCGGGTCGTGGCTGCGCTCGGGGGCGTCCTCGTCCTCGTAGCCCTGCTCGTCGGTGCCGGGGCCGGTGCCCAGGAGCTTCTCGCGGCCGCGGCCGACGGAGCCCAGGGTCTTGGTGAGGACGACCTCGAAGTTGGCGAGCTTGGAGTCGACGTACTCGTCGGCCTCGGCGCGGATCTCCTCGGCCTCCTGGCGGGCCTCGGCGAGGATCCGGTCGGCCTCGGCCTGGGAACGGCGGGCGACCTCGGTACCGGAGGTCAGCGACCCGCGCTCGGCGTGCGCGCTCTCGATGATCTGCTGGGCCTCCTGGCGTGCCTGCTCGACCATCTGCTCGCGGCCACCGATCAGCTCCTGGGCCTGGGCGAGGGAGTCGGGCAGGGCCGCGCGCACCTCCTCCAGCATCGCGAGCAGGTCGGCGCGGTTGACCACGCACGAGGCCGACATGGGCATGGACCTGGCGCCGGAGACCGCGGAGACGATCTCGTCGAGCTTCTTCTGCACGTCCACCGTGTGCTCGCCACTCTCTACAGATGCGTTGGAGACGGACGGGACGACTGTACGGCCATGGGGTCCACGGCGGACACCGGGTGACGGGCAGTCAGGCCCCACAGGGGCCCCGGGGGACGGTTCAGTCCTTCCTCAGGCGCTCGGTGAGCTCGCCGAGGACCTCGGCCGGGACCAGGTGGGAGACGTCGCCGCCCCAGGTCGCGACCTCCTTGACCAGGGAGGACGACAGGAAGCTGTAGGTGGGGTTGGTGGGGATGAAGAGGGTCTCCACGCCCGAGAGGCCGTTGTTCATCTGGGCCATCTGCAGCTCGTAGTCGAAGTCGCTGACCGCGCGCAGGCCCTTGACGATGGCGGGGATGTCGCGCTGCTTGCAGAAGTCGACGAGCAGGCCGTGGAAGGCCTCCACACGGACGTTGCCGTACTCGGCGGTGACCCGGCGGATCAGGTCGATCCGCTCCTCGATCTCGAACAGGCCCTTCTTGGCCTGGTTGATCATCACCGCGACGTAGACCTCGTCGTACAGCCTGGAGGCGCGGGAGATGATGTCGAGGTGTCCGTTGGTGATCGGGTCGAACGACCCGGGACAGACGGCGCGGCGCACTTGTGATCCCTCGCTCTCCGGTCCGGTCATCGTGCGTCTTCGCACGTAGAGGCGGCGCGACCGTACCAAAACGTTCCCTCGCCGTAGCGACGGGCCCTCAGGGGTTCGAAGCCCTCGGGCCACCGGAATTCACCGCCTCTGGTGCTGCGCTCCACGGTGACGAGGGCTTCCTCCGCGAGCCAGCCCTCGGTGCGGAGTGTGAGGAGGATCTCCCGAAGATCGTCGTCCGTGACGGCGTACGGGGGATCGAGGAAGACGAGGTCGTAGGGGTCGCCAGGGGGTGTCGCGCGGATGATCTGTTCCGCTTTGCCCGCTCTGACGTCGGCGCCGGGGAGGCCGAGGTTCTTGACGTTCTCGCGGACCGTGCGGACGGCTTTGGCGTCGGCTTCGACGAGGAGGGTGTGGCCGGCGCCCCGGGAGAGGGCTTCCAGGCCCACGGCCCCGGATCCCGCGTACAGGTCGAGGACGCGCTCGCCGTCCAGGGGACCGCCGAGGAGGGACTGCCAGGTGGAGAAGAGGCCTTCGCGTGCGCGGTCGGAGGTGGGGCGGGTGCCGGTGCCGGGGGGTACGGCGAGTCGACGTCCGCCGGCTGTGCCGGCGATCACGCGGGTCATCTCGGGTCCTTGGTTGTGGGTTGCATCAAGGTTCAGTGTGGCTGGTCGCGCCCGCGCGGCGGTAGCCGCATATGGCTTACAGCCCCGCGCCCCTGGGGCGGCGTCACTCACCCCTTTTCCAGGTACTGCTCCCTTTCCTCGTCCAAGAGGGCGTCCAGAGCCGTCCGGAGAGCGGGGAGACGGGTCAGCTCCGGGTCGTCGGCCACGACGGCCGTCGCTTCCTGTCTGGCCTCGGCGATGATCTCCTCGTCCTCGATGACGGCGAGGACCTTCAAGGATGTGCGGGCACCCGACTGAGCCTGGCCCAAGACGTCTCCCTCGCGGCGTTGTTCCAGGTCGATGCGGGAGAGCTCGAAGCCGTCGAGCGTGGAGGCGACGGCGTTCAGCCGCTGGCGGGCCGGGCTCGCCTCGGGCATCTCCGTGACCAGGAGGCAGAGGCCGGGGGCCGAGCCGCGGCCGACGCGGCCGCGCAGCTGGTGGAGCTGGGAGACGCCGAAGCGGTCGGCGTCCATGATCACCATGGCGGTGGCGTTGGGGACGTTGACGCCGACCTCGATGACCGTCGTGGCGACCAGGACATGGGTCTCGCCGGCGGCGAAGCGGCGCATCACGGCGTCCTTGTCGTCGGGGTGCATCCTGCCGTGGAGCACCTCCACCCGCAGGCCCTGCAGGGGGCCCTTGGCCAGCTGGTCGGCCACGTCGAGGACGGCGAGGGGCGGGCGCTTCTCCGCCTCGTCCTCCGGGGACTTCTTCCTGGCGGACTTCTTGGGGTCGTCCTCCTCGTCGCCGATGCGGGGGCAGACGATGTAGGCCTGGTGGCCGTTCTCCACCTCCTCGCGGACCCTTTCCCACGCGCGGGACAGGAAGTGGGGCTTGTCGGCGGCCGGGACCACATGGCTGGCGATCGGGGAGCGGCCGGCCGGGAGCTGGTCGAGGACGGAGGTCTCCAGATCGCCGAAGACGGTCATGGCGACCGTGCGCGGGATGGGTGTGGCGGTCATGACGAGCAGATGCGGGGGCTGTTTGCCCTTGCCGCGCAGGGCGTCGCGCTGCTCGACGCCGAAGCGGTGCTGTTCGTCGACCACGACCAGGCCCAGGTCGTGGAACTGCACCTTGTCCTCGATCAGCGCGTGCGTGCCGATGACGATGCCGGCCTCGCCGGTGGTGAGGTCGAGCAGGGCGTGCCGCCGGGCGGCCGCTCCCATGGAGCCGGTGAGCAGCACGACCTTGGTGGCCTGCTCGGCCCCGCCCAGCATGCCGCCCTCGGCCAGCTCGCCCATCATCTCGACGACGGACCGGTGGTGCTGCTGAGCGAGCACTTCGGTGGGCGCGAGCATGGCGGCCTGCCCACCGGCGTCGACCACGGCGAGCATGGCGCGCAGGGCGACCAGGGTCTTGCCCGAACCCACCTCCCCCTGCAACAGCCGGTGCATCGGATGGTCGGTGGCCAGGTCGTCGAAGATCTCTCTCGAGACGCGCTGCTGGCCGTCGGTGAGGGTGAAGGGGAGGCGGGCATCGAAGGCGGTGAGGAGGCCGTCGGGGGCCGGCTTGCGCGGGACGGCGGGGAGTTGGGCGTCCGCGTGGCGGCGGCGGGCCAGGGCGACCTGGAGGACGAAGGCCTCGTCCCACTTGAGGCGGGAGCGGGCGTCCTCGATGTCCGCCTTGGTGTGCGGGCGGTGGATCTTGAGGAGGGCCTCGGGGAGCGGGACCAGGCCGCGGCCCTCGCGCAGGGTGTCCGGGAGCGGGTCGACGGCCTCCTGGGCGGTGGGCAGAACCGTCTGGATCGCCTTGCCGATCTTCCAGGACTCGAGCTTGGCGGTGGCGGGGTAGATCGGAATCAGGGCGCCCGCCCAGGTCTCGACGGACTCCTCCGGGTCGCCGCGCAGCAACTCATAAGCCGGATGGGCGAGTTGGAGGCGGCGGTTGAAGACGGAGACCTTGCCCGCGAACATCGCGCGGGTGCCCGGCAGGAGTTCCTTGTGGGGCTTGTGGACGCCCGCGCCGAAGAAGACCAGTTGGAGCCGGCCGCTGCCGTCCGTGATCGTGACCTCCAGGCGCTGGCCCTTGCCGCGCGGGGCCTTGGCGGAGGCGAAGGTGTGCAGTCGGGCATCGGCGACCTGCGCGACCACCGTGACGTGCTCGTCCATGGGGAGGTCGGCGAGGTGGGTGAGCTGGCCGCGCTCCTCGTATCTGCGCGGGTAGTGGTGGAGGAGGTCGCCGACGGTGAGCAGGCCGAGGTGCTCGGCCATCACCTTCGCGGTGGCGGGGCCGAGCACCGACTTCAGCGGTTGTCGCAGGGGTTCTTCCAGTGCGGGCACGAGATCCATTGCACACCACGCCACTGACAATGGCTTCCAGGCCGCGGCCGGATCGTCGTAAAGATCCCGGAAACCCCTGGTCACGCCGCTGGTTCGGGTCTTAGGATGACGCGCCCCCGGCCCTCCTTCGCGGTCACCGCCCCACCGGGACCGCCCGACCCCGCGCCGTCGCGAGTCCCCCACCGGCGCCGTGAAGATGGACTCCCAGACCTCACAGGCATCCCAGCCCTCCCCTTCGCCCCAGCCACCTCATACGTTCCAGGTCGACCTGCGTGGTCTGGTGGACCTGCTCTCCCACCACCTCTACTCCAGCCCCAAGGTCTATCTGCGCGAGCTGCTGCAGAACGCCGTGGACGCCGTCACGGCCCGTCGCGCGGACGAGCCCGACGCCCCTGCCCGGGTGCGGCTGTACGCCGAGGGCGGTGCCCTGCGTGTCGAGGACACCGGCGTGGGGCTCACCGAGGCGGACGTGCACAGCCTGCTGGCCACCATCGGGCGCAGTTCCAAGCGCGCCGAGGGGCTGGAGGAGGCCCGGTCCGACTTCCTGGGGCAGTTCGGCATCGGGCTGCTGGCCTGTTTCGTGGTCGTTGAGCGGATCCGGGTCGTCAGCCGCAGTGCCCGCACGCCCGGGGCGCCGCCGGTGGAGTGGACGGCGTCCGACGACGGTTCCTACACCGTGCGGACGCTGCCGGACGCCGAGCGGCCCGAACCGGGCACGACGGTGCATCTGGTGGCCCGGGCGGGGGCCGCGGAGTGGCTCGCGCCCGGGCGGGTCGCGGAGCTGGCCCGGGACTTCGGGTCGCTGCTGCCGTACGACGTCCGGGTCGGCGACGAGGCGGTCACCGACCTTCCGGCGCCCTGGGACCGTCCGTACCCGGGCCCGGCCGCGCGCCGGGTCGCCCTCGCCCGGCACTGCCACGACCTGTTCGGCTTCACCCCGCTGGACACGATCGACCTGTCCGTGCCGCTGGCCGGCATCCGCGGGGTGGCGTACGTACTGCCGTCGGCGGTGAGCCCCGCCCAGCGCGCGGGGCACCGGGTGCACCTGAAGGGCATGCTGCTGACCGAGCGGGCCGAACAGCTGCTGCCCGACTGGGCGTTCTTCGTGCGCTGTGTGCTCGACACGGACAGTCTGCGGCCCACGGCGTCACGCGAGGCGCTGTACGAGGACGAGACGCTGGCCGGGGTGCGGGAGGCGCTGGGCGAGCGGATCCGGGCGTGGCTCACGGGGCTGGCGGCCGGGGATCCCGAGCGGCTGGCCGCGTTCCTCTCGGTGCACCACCTGGGCGTGAAGTCGCTGGCCCGGCACGACCGGGAGATGCTGCGCACGATGCTGCCGTGGCTGCCGTTCGAGACGACCGACGGGCGGCTGTCCCTGGAGGAGTTCGCGCAGCGGCACACCGTGGTGCACTTCACGCGGACCGTCGAGGAGTTCCGGCAGGTCGCGCCGATCGCGTCCGCGCAGGGCATCGGTGTGATCAACGGCGGCTACACCTACGACAGCGAGCTGGTGCAGGCGCTGCCGTCGGTGCGGCCGGGCACCGTGGTCGCCGAGCTGGACGCGGAGACGGTCACCGCGCATCTGGACGCGGTCGACCCGGCCGAGGAGCTGGCCCTGTCGGGCTTCCTGGCGGCGGCCCGGGCCCGGCTCGACCCGCTGGGCTGCGACGTCGTGCTGCGGGCCTTCCACCCGCTGTCGGTGCCCGCGCTGCACCTGGACGACCGGGACGCGCGGCACGAGCAGGCCCGGGCGGACGCCGAGGCGCAGGCCGACGACCTGTGGGCGGGCATCCTCGGGTCCCTGCGGGGCAGCGCTCCCCGCGCGCGTCTGGTGCTGAACCATCTCAACCCGCTCGTGCGGCGGATCAGCGCGCTGCCCGACCCGGAGCTGATCGGCACGGCCGCGGAGTCGCTGTACGGGCAGGCGCTGCTGATGGCGCAGCGGCCGCTCAGGCCGGCCGACTCGGCTCTGCTCAACCGCGCGTTCATCGGTCTCCTGGAGTGGGCCACGCACAGCGAGGACGGTCGGGCATGAGCGAGATCACGGACTTCGACGCCCTGCGCGCGGCGATGGCGGAGAACTCCGGGCAGCCGGAGGGGCCGGCCCGCAACACGCGCGCGGAGGAGCTGCTGACGGCGGCCGAGAAGCTGAACATCCCGCTCGCCGTGATCGAGGCGCTCGGGCACCAGCTGAAGGTCTACAACTACAGTTCCGAGAAGGGGAAGATGTTCGTCCCCTTCGCGCGGCTGCTGCGCATGTGGGACGAACGGCCCGAGGACTTCGACGAGTACGAGACCCACTCGCTGCACTGGGTCTTCAAATGGGTCTCGGCCGGCATGCTCGACCAGCCGCACATCCCGCTGACGTCGATCGAGAAGTGGCTCGGCGAGATGGAGCACCGCTACCGGCTCGCCGGGCACTCCGAGCGGGCCGTGCGCAGCGCCGAGCACAGCGTGGCGGCGCATGTCGGTGACGTGGCGCGGGCCGAGCGGGCGTACGCCGCGTGGCTGGCCGCCGACCGGGACAGCATGGCCGACTGCCACGCCTGCGAGCTGCACGGCCAGGGCTGGTGGCAGGCGGAGCAGGGGCGGGACGCCGAGGCGCTGGAGCTGTGGCGGCCGGTGCTGGAGGGCGAGTACACCTGCGCCCACGAGCCGCACACGGCCCTCGCCTCCTGTCTGGTGCCGCTGCTGCGGCTGGGCCGCCTCGACGAGGCCCGGGCCTGCCATCTGCGGGGCTTCCGGCTCGTCCGGGCGATGGAGAGCATGCGCGGCGCGTACGCGGACCACGTGGAGTTCTGCGCGCTGACCGGCAACGAGGCACGGGGCCTGGAGCTGCTCGCGGAGCGCCCGGCGTACTTCACGGACGACGGGCAGCCGCGGAGCAGGCTCGACTTCATGAGCGTGGTGGCCCTGCTGATGGACCGGCTGACCGTGCTCGGGCTGGGCGACCGGCAGGTGCCGGGTCCGGCCGGGCGGGAGTGGACCGCCCGCGAACTCGCCGCGCACGCGCGCGGGGAGGCCCTCGCCCTGGCGGCGCGCTTCGACGAACGCAACGGCACGGCCCATGTGAGCGAGCGGGCACGCGCGCGTATGGCACGGCAACCGCTGGTGGAGCGGCTGCCGCTGGGAGTGCGGTCGGTACGGCCGACTCCCCCGCCCGCTCCCACCGCGGCTCCGGTTCACGTGACCGGGCAGCCGGATCTGCCCGCGCTGCTGGCCGAGGCACGGCGGCTGTCGGATCACCTGCGGCCGGGCGCCGTGGAGGCCTGGGCGGCGGCGGCCGAGGCCGCGGAGGGCGTCGAGCTGGACCCGCGCGACCGTGCCGAGATGGCCGACCACGAGGCGATGGCCCTCGGCCCCGAAGGGGCCGACCTCTTCGAACGGGCCGCCGAGCTCTACGCGGAGGCGGACGACCCGGGCGAGGCCCTGGCGGCACGCGCGCGTGGGGCGTACGTCCGCGCGCTCGCGGGTGACGTGGACGGCGCCGCCGTGGCGGTGACCGGCCTCTACGACGAGGTCCTCGCGCTGTACGCCGCCGACGGCACGGGGATACGGCAGACGGCGTCCGTCGTGATGAGCCGGGCGCGGATCCTGACGCGCCGCACGCACGGCGCCGAGGGCGACGGAGCGGTCCTCGGCGAGGCAAAGGCCGCCGTACGGGAGGTCCTGGCACTCGTCGACGGGCGGACCGGGGAGGACGTGCGGCTGGCCGCGCGGGTCGCCGAGGCGCAGGCGATGCTCGGGGAACTGGCGGGGCTGGCCGGGGATCTGGAGACGGCCGCGGAACTGTTCGCCCGGGGCGCGTCGGCGTTCGTCGCTGCGGGGTTGCCGTGGTTCGCGGTGGAGTACGAGGCCCGGCTGGCCTCCCTCGCCCACCACCTCGGCGACGTGGCTCAGGCGGAACGAGCACTGCGGGCGGCCCTGGAGCACGGCGGGCAGCAGCTGGAGGCGCCCGGGCGGGCCCAGTTGCACCTTCAGCTCGCAGAGGTCGTGGGCGGCCGGGGCGACGCCGTGGAGGCCGCCGAGCACGCGCTGGAGGCCGCCCACTGGGCCGACGAGGCGGGCGACTCGGCGACGCTCGGTGCCTGGGCGCGGCAGCAGCTCGGCGGGTTCCTGCTGCGGCAGGGCCGGTGGGCCGAGGCCGCGGAGGTGCTGGAGGCGGCCCTGCCCGACCTGACCGCCGAGACGCACGGCGACGGGGCCCTCGTGCAGACGCAGTGGTGGCTCGGCGACTGCCTGAGCGAGCTCGGCGAGCACCGCGCCGCCGCCGAACGGCGCCTGCAGGCCGCCGAGATCGCCCGGCACTGGCCCGAACAGCAGGACCACGCGACGCTCGCCCATCTGGCCGGGGAGTCCCTCGGGCTGGCCGGACTGCCGGCCGAGGCGGACCGGGCCTACGCCCGCGCGGGCGACCTGTGGCGCGCGCTCGGCAACACCCACGGGCTGATCCGCTCCCTGCGCGCCCGCGCCTGGCTGGCCCTGCGGGAGGAGGACGGGCTGGACGAGGCGCGCGGTCTGATGGCGGGGGCGGTCCGGGAGGGCGAGGCGGCACAGAAAGGGGCGGCCGACGAAGAGGCCCGGCAGCAGCTGACCGCCGAACTCGGCCACACCCACGCACAGTTCGGCGACCTGCTGACCCGTTCCGCCGTCGAGGACATCGAAGACGCCTCGGTCCGGGACCTGTTCGAGGAGGCGCTGGCCCAAGTGGTCCAGGCGGTGGAGGTGTTCGCCTCCCTCGGGGACGGCGCCCTGCACAGCCGCACCGGCGCGGAACTGGCCGCGGGCCGACTGGAGGCCGACCTGGACCGCCCCGAAGACGCGGTGGCACGCGCGCGTGGGGTGCTGGCTGCGTACGAGGGGTACGACGGCGCGGTGACGGGCGACGGTGAGGGCGAGGCCGAGGCGGTGCGGGCCCGGCGGGCGGAGGCGGAGCAACTGCTCCGGCTGCTGACGGAGCGGCCGGACTGAGGAGGCGCCGGCCTGTCGCACGCCCTGTGCGGCAGGCCCGCCCTACTCCACGCCGATGAGGAGCAGGGCTCCCTGCCTACCGCCCCGGTACACGACCGTGTCGACGGCGAGGTACCCCTCGCGGACCCGGCCCTCCAGGTGCCCGGCGACGGTGTCGGGAACATCGTCGCCGAGGACCAGGGTGACCATCTCGCCCCCGGCCGAGAGCATGCGGTCCAGGACGGCCGCGGCCGTCACCGCGAGGTCGGAGCCGATCACGGCCACGTCCCCGTCGATCAGGCCCAGGACGTCACCGGCCTGACAGATGCCGGCCATCGTCCAGGACTGGTGTTCGGCGATGGTGACCTCGGCGTAGCGGGTGGCCCCGGCGGCGGAGGTCATGGACACGACGTCCTCGTCGAAGCGGCGGTCCGGCTCGTGCACGGCCAGCGCCGCGATGCCCTGGACCGCCGAGCGGGTCGGGATCAGGGCCACCCGGATGCCCTCCGCGCGGACCTGCTCGGCGGCGGCCGCGGCGGTGTGGCGCAGGTCGGCGTCGTTGGGCAGCAGCACGACCTCGCGCGCGTGGGCCCGCCGTACGGCCTGGACCAGCTCGCCGCTCGCGGGCGGCTCCCCGGGGCGGGCGAGCACGGTCGTCGCGCCGGCCTCGGCGTACAGCCCGGCCAGGCCCTCGCCGGGCACGACGGCCACGACGGCCCGCTGGGCGCGCTCCCGGGGCGGCCGCTCGGCCCCGGTGGTGTGGACGTCGCCGGCGCCGAAGTGGGTGATGCGGATGCGGTGGGGCCGCCCGGCCTCGATGCCGGCCTCGACGGCGGCGCCCGCGTCGTCGACATGGACGTGGACGTTCCACAGCCCGTCCCCGCCGACGACGACGAGGGAGTCCCCGAGGGCGTCGAGCCGCCCCCGCAGCCGCTCCACGGCCGCGTCCTCGGCATCCAGCAGGTAGATCACCTCGAAGGCGGGCCCTTCCTGGCCGGGCAGGGGTGCGGCGCCGTCGGCGCACTCCGCCGGGGCGCCGTCGGCCGGGGCGTGGCCGTCGTCGGAGACCTGGCCTTCGGCGGGGTCCACGCGCGCGTGGGGGACCCCGGCGAGCCCGGTGCACGCACTCCCCGCCACCCCCCGGGTGCGCTCCCTCTCCCCCGTGAACGTCTCCACCAGCGCCCCGAGCACCGCGACCAGCCCCCGCCCGCCGGCGTCGACCACCCCGGCGCGTTCCAGGACGGGCAGCTGGCCCGGGGTCGCGGCGAGTGCCGTGCGCGCTCCGTCGTAGGCCGCCCGGGCCACGGTCCCGCAGTCGCCCTCCGCGCCGTCGGCCGCGTCGGCGGCGGCCGAGGCGACCGTGAGGACGGTGCCCTCGACGGGATGGGCGACGGCTCTGCGGGCGGAGTCGGCCGCGTGCCGCAGGGCGAGCCGCAGGCCCCGGCCGTCGGCGCGGGCGGTGTCGTCGCCGGCCAGCACCTGGGCCATGCCGCGCAGCAGCTGGGCGAGGATCGTCCCGGAGTTCCCGCGAGCGCCGATCAGGGCGCCGTGCGCCATCGCCCGGGCGGCGTCGGCGAGCGTGGGCTCTCCCACGGTCCCGGCGGCCGCGTTCCCGGTGTCCGTGTCCCCGGCGCCGGCTCTCCCGGCACCCACCGCGGCTTCGGATCCCGCCGCGTGCCCCGCGAACACCGCCTCGACCGCCGCGACCGCCGACTCCACCGTCAGATACAGATTGGTGCCGGTGTCGCCGTCCGCCACCGGATAGACGTTGATCGCGTCGATCTCCTCACGCGCCCGCCCCAGTGTCTCGAGCGCGAGACCGCACCAGGTGCGCACCGCGAGAGCATCGAAGAATGTCTGCGGCACCTGCGCCACTACGCCTCCCTGAGCTGCTGGACGTGGCTCGCAGCGTAGACCCCGGGGCGGTGCCGACCGGAAGAGGGAGGGGCCGGGCCCCTGAGCTGCCATGGTAGTTTCGTTCTACGGGTGCAGCCGTTGTATGCTGCTCCGGTTGCCCGATCTGATCGGGCCTTCCCCCTGGCAACGCCACTCAGATTTCGACCGGCTCCCTCGGAGCCCGAGAATCTTGATCCCGGCCTGCCGGGATCAACCGTAAGTGCATCTGAAGTCTTTGGAGTGACCCGTGGCTGCCAACTGCGACGTCTGCGGCAAGGGGCCGGGCTTCGGCAACAACATCTCGCACTCGCACCGCCGTACGCCCCGTCGCTGGAACCCGAACATCCAGCGTGTGCGTACCGTGGTGGGCGGGACGCCGAAGCGCGTGAACGCTTGCACCTCGTGCATCAAGGCCGGCAAGGTCTCGCGCTGACGCTCAGCTAGCGCGCGGCCACTGCTGGTTCGCTGCAGAGCCGGTCCACCTCTGGTGGGCCGGCTCTTTGCCGTGCCTGCGAGACCTGCCCCGGGGTGCCGCGGCCGCGCCAACGCACCGTGACACCCCACCCGTGGCACCGCACCGCGATACCGCACCCCGGTGCCCCGGTCGCTATACGTCGCCGCGGAAGCGCCAGCCGTGATCCACCGGCCCGATCCCCCCGCCGAGCGCGAACCCGGCCGCGACGGCCCCCGTGACGTACTCCTTCGCCGCCGCCACCGCCTCCGGCACGGACCGCCCCTTGGCGAGCCCGGAGGCGATCGCCGAGGCGAGCGTGCAGCCGGTGCCGTGGGTGTGGCGGTTGTCGTGCCTCGGCGCCCGCAGCCAGTGTTCCTCGGAGCCGTCGGTGAGCAGGTCGACGGCGTCCCCGGGCAGGTGCCCGCCCTTGATCAGCACCCAGCGCGGCCCGTACTCCAGGACGGCCGCCGCAGCCCCCCGCATCTCCCGCTCCGACTGGACCTGGACCCCGGTGATCTGGGCCACCTCGTCGAGGTTCGGCGTGGCGACCGTCGCCGCCGGAAGGAGCTTCGTACGGACCGAGTCCAGCGCGGAGGCGGCGAGCAGGGCGTCGCCGTGCTTGGAGACGCCGACCGGGTCGACGACCGCCGGGGCGTCCGTCCCCGCGATCAACTCGGCGACCGCCTCCACGAGTTCCGCGGAGGCCAGCATCCCGGTCTTGACCGCCTGGACGCCGATGTCGTCGACGACACTGCGGTACTGGGCCCGCACGGCCTCCACGGGCAATTCCCAAGCCCCCTGCACGCCGAGGGAGTTCTGCGCGGTCACCGCCGTCACGACGCTCATGCCGTGCACGCCGAGCGCGAGCATCGTCTTGAGGTCGGCCTGGATGCCCGCGCCTCCGCCGGAGTCGGAGCCCGCCACCGTGAGGACGCCCGGGATCATGACTCTATGTCCCCGAAGTGGTCCCAGCCACCCTTGCTGGTCCACGGCGCCCCGTCGACCGTCACCTGAGGCAGCGCCGAGGGGTTGAGGACCTCGCCGATCACCTTCCAGCGGGCGGGCAGCTTCACGTCCGGCGGGAACGTCGCCACGATCGCGTGATCCTCTCCCCCGGTCAGCACCCACTGCATGGGATCGACCCCGACGGCCTGCCCGATGTCGTTCATCTGCGACGGGATGTCGATCGCGCCGGAGCGGATGTCGATCCGCACCTTGCTCGCCTCGGCGATGTGCCCGAGGTCCGCGATCAGCCCGTCGCTGACGTCGCACATCGCGGTCGCCCCGAGCCCGGCGGCGGCCGGACCCGCGTGATACGGCGGCTCGGGCCGCCGGTGCGCCTCCACGAACGCCCGCGGCGAGCGGAACCCCCGGGACAGCACCGCGTACCCGGCGGCCGACCAGCCCAGCCAGCCGGTCACCGCGACGAGGTCGCCGGGCTGCGCGCCCGCCCGCGTCACCGGCTCCTGGTTGCGCAGATCGCCGAGCGCGGTGATCGACACCATGATCGAGTCGCCGCGCACGACGTCACCGCCGACCACGGCCGCGCCCGCCACCTGGCATTCGTCGCGCAGGCCGTCCATCAGCTCGCTCGGCCAGGTCACCGGCAGCTCGGCCGGGACGACCAGACCGAGCAGCAGCGCGGTCGGCACGGCGCCCATGGCGGCGATGTCGGCGAGGTTCTGCGCGGCCGCCTTGCGACCCACGTCGTAGGCCGTCGACCAGTCCCGCCGGAAGTGCTGGCCCTCCACCAGGATGTCCGTGCTCGCCACGACCCTGCGGTCGGGTGCGGCTACCACGGCGGCGTCGTCGCCGGGGCCGACCCGGACCGCCGGGGTGGTGGTCAGACGGGAGGTGAGCTCCCTGATGAGCCCGAACTCACCGAGCTCACCAACAGTGCCCTTCATTGCCCTTTCTCCCCTTCTGTCCCTGTCCGTGCCCGGTCGCGAGGCCTCTCGGTCCTCGCTACGGTCGAAGTGACCGTCAAGTTCTGCCGGACCTGCACCCCGGCACGCACAACCCGGTCCCCACGGGTCTCCCCGCGGCGAGTGGCGACGCGATACCGTGGCGTTCCTTTTCCCCACATGATCCTCGTGGCCGCCCTGGAGGTTCCGTGGTACAGGCGTACATCCTGATCCAGACCGAGGTCGGGAAGGCCTCGGTCGTCGCCGAGACGATCAGCAAGATCCCTGGGATCATCCAGGCCGAGGACGTGACGGGACCCTACGACGTCATCGTGCGGGCCCAGGCCGACACCGTCGACGATCTCGGCCGCATGGTGGTCGCCAAGGTCCAGCAGGTGGACGGCATCACCCGCACCCTGACCTGCCCGGTCGTCCATCTGTAGCCCCCGTCTACCCTGTGCCGGTGAACTCTTTCCGTCACCGGCACCGTTGTGTCCACCGCGTGTTCCGCCTGCCCGCTGTCGCGCTGTTGATCACTGTTGCGGGCTGCTCCTCAGCAGACGACAGCGCGTCGGCGGCGGTTCCCAGTCCAGACACGAAGGTCGCGGAACTGTGCCGGAACCTGGACAAGGTACTGCCCGAGAAGGTGGACGGTGAGCGCCGGGCGGATCCCGAGCCCTCGTCGGCACTGACGGCGGGCTGGGGCAGCCCGGCGATCATACTGCGCTGCGGTGTGCCGCAGCCGCCGAAGATGGTCGATCCAAAGGTCGCCGAGGGACGGGATCCGGATGCCGTCGCCGGGGGCGTGAACGGGGTCGACTGGCTGATGGAGGAGCAGGACGGCGGGGGGTACGTGTTCACCACCGCCAACCGGGAGGCGTACGTCGAGGTCCGGGCGCCCAAGGGCGTGGACAGCTCGGGTGTGTTGATCGATCTTGCCGCGGCAGTGAAGAAGGCGATCCCCAAGGGGATCGCCTCCTGATCGCGGGGCTGGTGCTCTCGTCCTGAGTCCGCGGGCCGTTCATGGCTGATCGCGCAGTTCCCCGCGTCCTTGCGGGTCGATTCAGCGCAGGCCCGTCGAGCGCCGCAGCGCCGCCCGCACCAGCAGGTCGATCAGCTCCGGGTAGCTCACCCCGCTCGCCTGCCACATCTGCGGGTACATCGAGATGGGCGTGAAGCCGGGCATCGTGTTGATCTCGTTGATCACGAACTCGCCGTCCTCGGTGAGGAAGAAGTCCGCGCGGACCAGGCCCTCGCAGGACGCCGCGTCGAACGCGTCGACCGCCAGGCGCTGGACCTCGGCCGTCTCCTCCGGGGTGAGCGGCGCCGGGACGAGCCCCGGGGTGGAGTCGATGTACTTGGCCTCGAAGTCGTAGTACGCCTGCGCCTGGGGCGGGGGGATCTCCGCGGGGAGGGAGGCGCGGGGGCCGTCCTCGAACTCCAGGACGCCGCACTCGATCTCGCGGCCGCGCAGCGCGGCCTCCACGAGGATCTTCGGGTCGTGCCGCTGGGCCTCGGCGATGGCCTCGTCGAGGCCGGAGAGGTCGTCGACCTTGGTGATGCCGATCGACGAACCGGCCCGCGAGGGCTTCACGAACAGCGGCCAGCCGTGCTCGCCCGCGAAGTCGACGATCTTCTTGCGGGCGGCGGCCCGGTCCTGCTCCCACTCACGGGGACGCACCACCACGTACGGGCCCACCTTCAGCCCGAACGAGGTGAACACCCGCTTCATGTACTCCTTGTCCTGGCCCACGGCCGAGGCGAGCACACCCGAACCCACGTAGGGGACGCCGGAGAGCTCCAGGAGGCCCTGCAGGGTGCCGTCCTCGCCGTACGGGCCGTGCAGCACCGGGAAGACCACGTCGACCTCGCCGAGCGCCTTGGGGACCGATCCCGGCTCGCTGTAGACGACTTCGCGGCTGGCGGGGTCGACCGGGAGGATCACCGCGCCCTCGGCCGACTCGGCGAGCAGGTCGACGCTCGGCGGGCGCCGGTCGACGATCGCCATCCGCTCCGGTTCGTCCGCCGTGAGCGCCCAACGCCCGTCCTGGGTGATGCCGATCGGCAGGACGTCGTACTTGGTCCGGTCGATGGCCTTGAGGACGGCGCCGGCGGTGACCACGGAGATCCCGTGTTCGGAGCTGCGCCCGCCGAACACGACGGCCACACGCGGCTTGCGAGGCGGCTGCTCGGGGCTCTGGGGGAGGTTCTCGGTGCTCATATCGGGTTGAGGGTACCCGTTGGTAGGGCCCCTGGTAAGCGCCGTCGGCCTCGCGTCGCTCAGCGTCGTTCGGGCTTCGCGCTGCGCGACATCAGCTCCTTGAGGGCCACCACCGGGGGCTTGCCCTCGTGCACGATTCCGACGACCGTCTCGGTGATCGGCATGTCGACTCCGTGCCGGCGGGCCAGATCGAGCACCGACTCGCAGGACTTGACGCCCTCGGCGGTCTGCTTGGTGACCGCGATGGTCTCCTGGAGGGTCATGCCCTTGCCGAGGTTGGTGCCGAAGGTGTGGTTGCGCGACAGCGGCGAGGAGCAGGTGGCCACCAGGTCGCCGAGGCCCGCGAGTCCGGAGAAGGTCAGCGGGTCGGCGCCGAGCGCCATGCCGAGCCGGGTGGTCTCGGCGAGGCCGCGGGTGATGAGGGAGCCCTTGGCGTTGTCGCCCAGGCCCATGCCGTCCGCGATGCCGACGGCGAGGCCGATGACGTTCTTCACGGCTCCGCCCAGTTCGCAACCCACCACGTCCGTATTGGTGTACGGGCGGAAGTACGGCGTGTGGCAGGCGGCCTGGAGCCGCTGGGCGACGGCCTCGTCGGTGCAGGCGACCACGGCCGCGGCCGGCATCCGCGCGGCGATCTCCCGCGCCAGGTTGGGCCCCGTCACCACGGCGATCCGGTCCGGGCCGACCTTGGCGACGTCGTCGATGACCTCGCTCATCCGCATCGCGGAGCCGAGTTCGACGCCCTTCATCAGCGACACCAGGACCGTGTCGGGGGCCAGCAGTGGGCTCCACTCGGCGAGGTTGCCGCGCAGGGTCTGCGAGGGGACCGACAGGACCGTGAAGTCGGCGTCCGCGGCGGCCTCGGCGGGATCGGTGGTGGCCCGTACGTTCTCCGGGAGCTCGACGCCCGGGAAGTAGTCGGGATTGGTCCGCGTGGAGTTGATCGCCTCCGCGACCTCCGGGCGGCGCGCCCACAGGGTGACCTCGCACCCCGCGTCGGCGAGCACCATGCCGAAGGCCGTACCCCACGAACCGGCGCTCAGAACCGCCGCCTTGACCGGCTTGCTCACTTGCCCAGCCCCTCTTCCTGCACGGTCTGTCCGGACTTCTGGTGCGTCTGCGCCTGGGTGCGGCGACGCTGCTCGATCCGCTCCCTGCGCGGGTCGTACGGCGTCCTGGGCGCCTTCTCGCCGCGGATCAGCTCCAGCTGTTCGGTGACGGCGGCCATGATGACCTCCGTGGCCTCCTTCAGCAGCTCCGCGGTCATCTCACGGTCGTAGAACCGCGCGAGGTCCACGGGCGGCCCGGCGAGCACGCGGTGCGTCTTGCGCGGCAGCAGATGCGGCTTCTTCGCGTACGGCGGCAGCAACTCGTTGCAGCCCCACTGCGCGACGGGGATCACCGGGCACTTGGTCTGCAGGGCGACCCGCGCGGCCCCGGTCTTGCCGGTCATGGGCCAGCCGTCCGGGTCGCGGGTGAGGGTGCCCTCGGGATAGAAGGCGACGCATTCCCCCCGGTCCACGGCGTCGATCGCGGCCCGGAAGGCGCTCAGCGCGTCCGTGCTCTCGCGGTAGACGGGGATCTGTCCGGTGCCCCGCATCGCGGCTCCGACGAATCCCTTCTTGAAAAGCCCGCTCTTCGCGAGGAATCGCGGGACGCGCCCGGTGTTGTACTGAAAGTGCGCGTAAGCGAAGGGGTCGATGTGCGAATTGTGATTCACCGCGGTGATAAATCCACCCTCTGCCGGAATGTGCTCCATTCCGCGCCAGTCCCGCTTGAGCAGAACCACCAGCGGCGGTTTGCAGATCACCGCGGCGAAGCGGTACCAGAAGCCGATTCTGCGGCGGGGCACGCGGACACCTTCCTCTAGGGCCTGAAGCCGGGGCCACGGGGGGCCGCACAAGTGTCGCCCCAGGCCGCCGGTCTGTCGAGAACACCGTACGCCCCGGCACGCCGCCGACCCGAGGCCCCGGGTGACAATGACCGCGACAAGAGGAGGACGGAACACCCGTGCAGTGGACCCTGGTCGTACCCCTGAAGCCCCTGGCCCGCGCCAAGAGCAGGCTTGCGGACACCGCGGACGACGGGCTGCGGCCGGACCTGGCACTGGCCTTCGCCCAGGACACGGTGGCCGCCGCGCTGGCCTGCCCGGCGGTAGGGGATGTGGCAGTCGTCACGGACGACGCCCGGGCGGGCCGCGAGCTGGCCGCCCTCGGTGCCGCGATCATCGCCGACGAGCCGGGCGGCGGCCTCAACGCCGCCCTCGCACACGCGACGCGGTTCGTACGGTCCGCGCGCCCGGCCCGCGCGGTGGCCGCCCTCAACGCCGATCTGCCGGCTCTGCGCCCCGCGGAATTGTCCCGGGTACTCGATGCCGCCACCGAATTCCCGCGCGCATTTCTCCCGGACGCGGCCGCTATCGGCACAACCCTGCTGGCCGCCGCCCCGGGCCGCGAATTGCGCCCGGCCTTCGGCACGGATTCCAGGGCCCGGCACCGCGCCTCCGGGGCGGTGGAACTGCCCTTGACCGCGGTGGATTCCGTACGCCAGGACGTGGACACCGGCGATGACCTGCGCAGCGCGCTGGCCCTGGGGGTCGGCCCTCATACGGCCGCGGCCGCCGCGCGGTTGCTGATCCCCGGGCAGTAGGCTGCGGCCATGCAGGCGACCGCGTACACGTACGACCCCGAAAGCCGCAGCGGGCAGGTGCTCCTGGACGACGGCACCCCGGTGCCCTTCGACGCGGCCGCGTTCGACGCGGGGGGCCTCAGGCTGCTGCGCCCGGGCCAGCGGGTCCGCATCGAGGTGGTGGGCGCCGAGGACGCGCTCCGGATCACTCTGGTGACCCTGCAGACCCTCTGATCACACCCTGAACACGCCGCGGGCCGGACTCCATGCGGAGTCCGGCCCGGCGCGTGAGTACCCCAGCGCCCTTACTTCTTGCGGGCGGTGGTCTTCTTGGCGGTGGTCTTGCGCGCCGTCGACTTCTTGGCAGGCGCCTTCTTGGCCGTGGCCTTCTTCGCCGGGGCCTTCTTCGCGGTGGTCTTCTTCGCGGCGGTGGTCTTGGACGCCGCCGTGGTCTTCTTGGCGGGCGCCTTCTTCGCCGTGGTCTTCTTCGCGGCCGCGGTCTTGGTGGTGGCCTTCTTCGCCGTCGTCTTCTTGGCGGTGGCCTTCTTCGCGGCGGCCGACTTCGCGGTCGCCTTCTTCGCGGCGGCCTTCTTGACCGTCGCGCCGGCACCGCCGGTCAGGCTGCCCTTGGGCGCCTTCTTGACGGAGACCTCGCCGCCACGCGGGAGCTTCTTCGAGCCGCTGACCAGGTCCTTGAAGCCCTGACCGGCGCGGAAGCGCGGAACGGAGGTCTTCTTGACCCGAACCCGCTCGCCCGTCTGAGGGTTGCGGGCGTACCGGGCCGGGCGGTCGACCTTCTCGAACGAACCGAAGCCGGTGACCGAGACCCGCTCACCCCCGACGACCGCGCGGACGATGGCGTCCAGTACGTGGTCGACAGCCTCAGCGGCCTGCTGTCGGCCGCCCATCTTGTCGGCAATCGCTTCTACGAGCTGCGCCTTGTTCACGTCTTCCCCTTCGGAGACATCGCCAGAACGAAAGTGTTCAAGCTTTTTCGCACGTTAGGCAGATATATACCGCAAATCAAACACGAAACGGGCTTATCACCCTTGTGCCGCAGCGAACTCGACGGTGTCCAATGGTTCAGCGTTCCTCGTCGGGGAGACGTCCCTCGTCGAGGTCCGCGGTGAACCGCTCCAGCCGTTTTGCCGCGTCGGCGAGATCGTGCTTGGCCGCGGCCGTAATGACCAGCAGCTTCCGGGTCAGCGCCATCCGTACGCCCTCCGGGACTTGCAGTGCGCGCACTCTTGTGTGCGCTTCCTTGAGTTGGTCCGCGACTGCCGCATAGAGCTCGAGTTGGCCGTCGTGTCCCATGCACAGATTGTGCCATCTGGGGCGAGTTGTCGCCTGCGCAGGGGACAACTGCCGCCTCCGAAGGCCTTCCCGGCACACGTGGAAGTCACGGCTGTACCCCTCGCGTACCCCAGCAACCACCTGCTTAACGTGGGAAGTTGGCAGCTGAACAGCGGGTGGGCAGGGCCGTTCGGGTGCAGACACGGCTGTACCCCCGATCGGGCTGATCGGGGGTACAGAGGGGGTGTTGCGGTGGCCGAAAGTCGCCTTGTTCAGGGGCGGCGGATCGTGCTCCGGATCAGATCTGGATCGTCTGCGGCTTGAACGTGGGGCGCTTCGCCTCGTACGCGGCGATGTCCGCCTCGCTCTTCAGGGTGATCGAGATGTCGTCGAGGCCGTTCAGCAGCCGCCAGCGGGAGTTCTCGTCCAGCTCGAAGGAGGCGGTGATGCCCTCGGCGCGCACCTCGCGGCTCTCCAGGTCGACGGTGATCTCGGCCTGCGGGTCCTTCTCGGTGAGCTCCCACAGCGCGTCCACGGTCTCCTGCTCCAGAACCACCGTGAGCAGGCCGTTCTTGAGCGAGTTGCCGCGGAAGATGTCGGCGAAGCGGGAGGAGATCACGGCCTTGAAGCCGTAGTTCTGCAGCGCCCAGACGGCGTGCTCACGGGAGGAGCCGGTGCCGAAGTCGGGGCCGGCCACCAGCACGGTCGCGCCCTGCCGCTCGGGCTGGTTGAGCACGAACGACGCGTCCTTGCGCCAGGCCTCGAACAGCCCGTCCTCGAACCCGTCGCGCGTGACCTTCTTGAGCCAGTGCGCGGGGATGATCTGGTCGGTGTCGACGTTGCTGCGGCGCAGCGGGACGGCCCGGCCGGTGTGGGTGGTGAAGGCTTCCATGACTGATCAGACTCCAGCGGGCGTGGGGGCGTCGGCGGACAGGTCGGCCGGGGAGGCCAGGTGGCCGAGGACGGCGGTGGCGGCCGCGACCTGCGGCGACACCAGGTGGGTACGGCCGCCCTTGCCCTGCCTGCCCTCGAAGTTGCGGTTGGAGGTGGACGCGGAGCGCTCACCCGGGGCCAGCTGGTCGGGGTTCATGCCCAGACACATCGAGCAGCCCGCGTGCCGCCACTCGGCACCGGCCTCCTTGAAGACGACGTCCAGACCCTCGGAGACGGCCTGCAGACCGACCCGCGCGGAGCCCGGGACGACCAGCATCCGTACGCCGTCGGCGACTTTGCGGCCCTTGACGAGCTCGGCGGCGGCGCGCAGGTCCTCGATGCGGCCGTTGGTGCAGGAGCCTACGAAGACGGTGTCCACCTTGATGGAGCGCAGCGGCTGGCCGGCCTCCAACCCCATGTACTCCAGGGCCTTTTCGGCGGCGAAGCGCTCCGAAGCGTCTTCGTACGAAGCGGGGTCGGGGACGGACGCCGAAAGCGGTGCGCCCTGGCCCGGGTTGGTGCCCCACGTGACGAACGGCGACAGCTCGGCGGCGTCGATGACGACCTCGGCGTCGAACTCGGCGTCGTCGTCCGTCCTGAGCGTCTTCCAGTACGCGACGGCGGCGTCCCACTCCTCGCCCTCGGGGGCGTGCGGGCGGCCCTGGAGGTAGGCGAAGGTGGTCTCGTCCGGGGCGATCATGCCCGCGCGGGCGCCGGCCTCGATCGACATGTTGCAGATGGTCATGCGGGCCTCCATCGAGAGCTTCTCGATGGCCTCGCCGCGGTACTCCAGGACGTAGCCCTGGCCGCCGCCCGTGCCGATCTTCGCGATGATCGCCAGGATCAGGTCCTTGGCGGTGACGCCCTCGGGCAGTTCGCCGTCGACCGTGATCGCCATGGTCTTGGGGCGGGACATCGGCAGCGTCTGGGTGGCCAGCACGTGCTCCACCTGGGAGGTGCCGATGCCGAACGCCAGCGCACCGAAGGCGCCGTGCGTGGAGGTGTGGGAGTCGCCGCAGACGACGGTGGTGCCGGGCTGGGTCAGACCCAGCTGCGGGCCCACGACGTGCACGACACCCTGCTCGACGTCGCCCAGCGGGTGCAGGCGCACGCCGAAGTCGGCGGCGTTCTTGCGCAGCGTCTCCAGCTGGACCCGGGAGACCGGGTCGGCGATGGGCTTGTCGATGTCGAGGGTCGGGGTGTTGTGGTCCTCGGTGGCGATGGTGAGGTCCAGGCGCCGCACGGTGCGGCCGCTCTTGCGGAGGCCGTCGAAGGCCTGCGGGCTGGTCACCTCGTGCAGCAGGTGCAGATCGATGAAGAGAAGGTCGGGCTCGCCCTCCGCGCGCCGGACGACGTGGTCGTCCCAGACTTTCTCCGCGAGTGTCCTACCCATCGCTGTTCCCTCCGGCCGACGACGATCCGCCGACCCAACTAGAGATCTTGAGGAGGCGGTGCCCGTACCCCTGATTCCGGGCACGCACCACCAGGCCCTTACGTCACGGGCCGTTGTGACTTCGTGATTCCAGGGTGGCGCGTTCCACGGAAAATTGAACTTGCGTTTCACAGAGTGAGACGGGAGTATCGTTTCATGGACAACAGTAGCGGCGTCGGCGTTCTGGACAAGGCGGCCCTCGTCTTGAGCGCTCTGGAGTCCGGTCCGGCCACCCTCGCGGGTCTGGTCGGTGCTACCGGACTGGCACGACCCACGGCCCACCGCCTGGCCGTGGCCCTGGAACACCACCGCATGGTGGCGCGCGACATGCAGGGCCGTTTCATTCTCGGCCCGCGCCTGGCAGAGCTTGCCGCGGCCGCGGGTGAGGACCGTCTCCTCGCCACCGCCGGCCCGGTGCTCACGCATCTTCGTGACATCACGGGCGAGAGCGCGCAGCTCTATCGCCGCCAGGGCGACATGCGCATCTGCGTCGCCGCGGCGGAGCGGCTGTCCGGACTGCGGGACACCGTCCCGGTCGGTTCGACGCTCACGATGAAGGCCGGCTCCTCGGCGCAGATCCTGATGGCCTGGGAGGAGCCCGAGCGGCTGCACCGCGGCCTGCAGGGGGCGCGCTTCACGGCGACGGCGCTGTCGGGTGTGCGGCGGCGGGGCTGGGCGCAGTCGATCGGTGAGCGGGAGCCGGGGGTCGCGTCCGTGTCCGCGCCGGTGCGGGGGCCGTCGAACCGGGTGGTGGCCGCGGTGTCCGTGTCCGGGCCGATCGAGCGGTTGACGCGTCACCCGGGGCGGATGCATGCGCAGGCTGTGATCGACGCCGCGGGGCGTCTCTCCGAGGCGTTGCGGCGCACCGGCTGAACCGACGGAGCGTTCCGGGGGAGGCCGGCCTCAACGCCGCGGCAGGCCTTTCCCGACCACGCGCCATGGCACGGACGGTTTGATCGTCGCGTGCGGGCCGGTGGTGGTTGTTCGCGCAGTCCCCCGCGCCCCAACGCATACGCAGAAGGCCCCTCACCGAGGTGAAGGGCCTTCGTAGTGTGTACCCCCGACCGGATTCGAACCGGCGCTACCGCCTTGAGAGGGCGGCGTGCTAGGCCGCTACACAACGGGGGCGTGGAGCCTGCGTTTCCGCAGGTCCGAGCTGGTCTACCTGGACTCGAACCAAGACTAACTGAACCAGAATCAGTCGTGCTGCCAATTACACCATAGACCAATGTGGTTTAGACCAGTCAGTACCCCCGACCGGATTCGAACCGGCGCTACCGCCTTGAGAGGGCGGCGTGCTAGGCCGCTACACAACGGGGGCCCTAGCAGTCCCGAGATGATCGTCGATCGCTCGGAACCAGTACCCCCGACCGGATTCGAACCGGCGCTACTGCCTTGAGAGGGCAGCGTGCTAGGCCGCTACACAACGGGGGCGATGCAGATGAGCTCTGCGAGCTGGCCTACCTGGACTCGAACCAAGACTAACTGAACCAGAATCAGTCGTGCTGCCAATTACACCATAGGCCACTGGAACGCAAGCCCCGGAGGGGGTCCGTGTTCTAGTTGTGCGCCTGGGATTCCGGCCTTCCGGCCCGCTCCCGCGGCGCAGGAAGAACATTACCCGAAGGTGGACGGGGCTCCAAAACGAGTATCCGAGCCCAGCAGGGACGGCAGTTCGGCGAGGGACGCGATGCGGTGCGGTCCGACGGGCGGGTCGATCGTGGCGTACGGACCGCTTCGGTCGATCCACACCGACAGCAGTCCGGCGTCGGCGGCGCCCCGTCCGTCGATCTCCGGGTGGTCGCCGACGTAGGCGACCTGGTGCGGGGGCAGTCCGAGGAATTCGCAGGCCGCCAGGAACGCCCCGGCCTCCGGCTTGGAGATGCCGAGCTCGGCCGCGCACAGGATGGTCTCGAAGCGGTCGTGGACGCCGAGGGCGCGCAGCTTGCGGTCCTGGACGTGGAGGCTGGAGTTGGAGAGCACCGCGTGCCGGTGGCTGGCGGAGAGGGCGTCGAGGACGGGCAGGACGTCCGGGAAGAGGGCCCAGACCGCCTCGTAGTGGGTGACGTACCGCTGGAACCACGCGTCGGCCTCGGCGTCGGTGAGGTCCCGGTCCAGGAACACCCGTACGCGGTCGCGCCGCTGGTCCTCGAAAGTGGCCTCGCCGGCCGAGAAGCGGGCCCATTGCAGGTGGGTGATCTCCCGCCAGTGGTCGATGGCCTGCTCGACGCTGTCGTAGCGGTCGAGCAGGCCCTCGGTCGTGAGGTGGGCGCGCATGCCGAGGCGGTCGGCGGTGGTGTAGTCGAAGAGGGTGTCGTCGACATCCCAGACCACGGCTTGGATGCTCATGTTCCGACCGTACCCACGGCGGTGTGCACTCAGCCCAGGGGCAGGGTGCCGGTCAGCGAGCGTGCGGACGATCTTGCCGAAGGCGTTGGGGACGCAAGGTGGCCGGAAGCATGACCTCCGGGTGACGCCTGGGCGGACACGGCGAGGGCGGCGTCCGAACCGGACGCCGCCCTCGCCGTGTGCTGCCGTGTGCTTACGCGGTGAGCTTCGCCAGCGCCGCGTCGATCCGGGCCAGGGTGGTCTCCTTGCCCAGGACCTCAAGGGACTCGAAGAGCGGCAGGCCGACCGTGCGGCCGGTGACGGCGACACGGACGGGGGCCTGGGCCTTGCCGAGCTTGAGGCCGTGGGCCTCGCCGGCGGCCAGGACGGCCTCCTTGAGCGACTCGGCGGAGGTCCAGTCGGCGGCCTCCAGCTTCTCGCGGGCCGTGCGCAGCAGGGCGTCCGAGCCCTCCTTCATCGCCTTGGCCCAGCTGGCCTCGTCCTCGACCGGCTCCGGCAGGAACAGGAAGTCGACGTTGTCGGTGATCTCGGAGAGGACCTTGAGGCGGGTCTGCGCGTGCGGCGCGATGGCCTGCCACTTCGCCTCGTCGAAGGCCTCCGGGGCCCAGGGGGCGAACGGCGCCTGGAGCCAGGGGCGGCAGCGCTCGGTGAAGTCCTTCACGTCCAGCATGCGGATGTGGTCGCCGTTGATGGCCTCGCACTTCTTCAGGTCGAAGCGGGCCGGGTTGGGCTGCACGTCGGAGATCTCGAACGCCGCGACCATCTCGGCGATCGAGAAGACGTCCTGGTCGGCCGAGAGGGACCAGCCGAGCAGGGAGAGGTAGTTGAGCAGCCCCTCGGGGAGGAAGCCGCGCTCCCGGTAGAGGTTGAGGGAGGCCTGCGGGTCACGCTTGGAGAGCTTCTTGTTGCCCTCGCCCATCACGTACGGCAGGTGCCCGAAGGACGGGATCTCCTTGGCGATGCCCAGCTCGATCAGCGCCTTGTACAGGGCGATCTGGCGCGGGGTGGAGGAGAGCAGGTCCTCGCCGCGCAGGACGTGGGTGATCTCCATCAGGGCGTCGTCGACCGGGTTGACCAGCGTGTACAGCGGGGCGCCGTTGGCGCGGACGATGCCGTAGTCCGGGACGTTCTCCGGGGTGAAGGTCAGCTCGCCGCGGACCAGGTCGGTGAAGGTGATCGTCTCGTCGGGCATCCGGAAGCGGACGATCGGCTCGCGGCCCTGGGCCTGGTACTCCTCGACCTGGGCGGCGGTCAGCTCGCGGCAGTGGCCGTCGTAGCCGGAGGGCTTGCCGGCGGCGCGGGCGGCCTCGCGGCGGGTGTCCAGCTCCTCCTGGGAGCAGTAGCAGCGGTAGGCGTGACCGGCGTCGAGGAGCTTCTGCGCGACGTCCTTGTAGAGGTCCATGCGCTGCGACTGGCGGTACGGCGCGTGCGGGCCGCCGACCTCGGGGCCCTCGTCCCAGTCGAAGCCCAGCCAGCGCATCGAGTCGAGCAGCTGGGTGTACGACTCCTCGGAGTCGCGGGCGGCGTCGGTGTCCTCGATGCGGAAGACCAGGGTGCCCTGGTGGTGCTTGGCGAACGCCCAGTTGAACAGGGCGGTGCGGACCAGGCCCACGTGGGGGTTACCGGTGGGCGAGGGACAGAAACGGACGCGTACTGGAGTGCCGGGTGCGCTAGCCACGCTTGACAACCTTGTTGGTGAGAGTGCCGATGCCTTCGATGGTGACGGCGACCTCGTCGCCGACGTTCAGGGGGCCGACCCCAGCCGGGGTGCCCGTGAGGATCACGTCGCCGGGGAGCAGCGTCATGGCCTCGGAGATGTTGACGATCAGATCCTCGACGGAGTGGATCATCTCGCTGGTCCGGCCCAGCTGGCGCTGCTGGCCGTTGACGGTGAGCTGGATGGTGAGGTCGCTCGCGTCGAGGTCCGTCTCCACCCATGGGCCGAGCGGGCAGGAGCTGTCGAAGCCCTTGGCCCGGGCCCACTGCTTCTCGCGCCGCTGCACGTCGCGGGCGGTGATGTCGTTGGCGCAGGTGTAGCCGAAGATCACGTCCTTGACGCGCTCGCGCGGGACCTCGCGGCACATCCGGCCGATCACCACGGCCAGCTCGGCCTCGTGGTGCACCTCCTCGGAGAACGAGGGGTACTGGATCTCGTCGCCGGGGCCGATCACCGAGGTGGACGGCTTGAAGAAGGCGAAGGGGGCGTCGGGGACCTCGTTGCCCAGTTCCTTCGCGTGCTCGGCGTAGTTGCGGCCGAAGGCGACGACCTTGTTGGGGAGCACCGGCGGCAGCAGCCTGACCTTGCTCACCGGCACCTTGGTCCCGGAGAGCTCGAAGTCCGCGAACGGGATGCCCTTGATGATGTCCAGGACGAGTTCGTCCTGCTTGTCGCCCTCGATGGCGCCGAAGGCGACGTTCCCGTCGATGGAGAACCTGGCGATGCGCACGGGATGCTTGGCCCCTTGACTGAACGGCTGGAGTCTGACGGTCCAGGCTAACGCGGGGAGGTGTCCCCGCCCCGCGCATTACGAAGGGGCGCCCCGTCGCGGGGGGCGCCCCTGGAAAATCCGTGCCCCGCCGACATGAGCATCCGGCGGCCGGCACGCGTACTTGCTGGTGTCACTCCGCGGCCGCGGCGGCCGCGACGGGGATCTCCATCAGGATGGTGCGCTTGGGGTTTGCGGTCTGGGTCGGCAGGTCGACGGGGTGCTCCGGCTGCTCCGGCGTCTGCAGTTCGTCGGCGTCTTCCAGGTGTGCCAGCGTCGTGCGTCGCGGGTTGGCGATCTTGTGGAACATCGTCGTCGTCTTCACTGTTTACGTGACCCTGTCCTGTGGAGGGCGCCGGGCGGGGTGTGAACCCCCGTACGGGCGCGGGTTGTCGGTTGTGCCATCGATGTAAAGCGTCAGGCTAAACATCCGATTCCCCGGCCCGTCCGCGCAGGGGGCATGATCGGCGTGTGAGTTTCCTCACGAACCCGAGGGCGAAACGGTCAATCCGGACTCACACCCCACCCCAACGAAACGGACATTGGCCCACTGAAGCCATCATTCCGCTCCTGATCATGGCGACTGGGACACCCGGCACGGCTCGTCGACTCGCGGGATTACGCCCGAAATGGGCGAACTCGCTTTCTACGACCGGTGATCCGGCACTCACGTGCTGTCACCTACATCACGGCTCGGCCTACGGGCCTTGTTGGAGATCCTGTGCTGTGCTGGAATCTCACGGACCGCCGCGGGATCGAGCCGGCGCACAGGGGGCGCACAGACGCGCCGAGCGGCGGTGAGAAGGGGGAACCAGCGCCGGTCACTCACGACCACCACGGGGGCGTTTTTCAGGGCGTCCCCAGAACGCCGACACCGTGCCCCGCCGTTCAGGCGACGGGGTGCCTGGTCCAGAGGTTGCGACGCTAGTGCAGGGACGTTTCAAGAGGGATGGCAGCGCTTCGGCGGAGCCGGAGCCGCACGGCGGGACTGGCCCCATGAATGGCGGCTCCTCGCCCCAGCACGCCCAGAACCAGGGCCCTGCCGGTGACGGTGGAGAGCGCTCCGGGCCGACGGCATCCGGCTCCACGAGCCCGTCCAAGGGGCTGAGGCCGCCGACGGGTCCGGTGGGACCGGGTCCGCGAATAGCCCTGCGGAACTGGCGCATCTCGACCCGCCTGGTGTCGCTGCTCGCGCTCCCGGTGGTCGCCGCCACGTCGCTGGGCGCGCTGCGCATCAACGACTCCATGGACAACATCCAGCAGCTGGACAACATGAAGCTGCTGACGGATCTGACCAAGCAGGCCACCGACCTGTCGGCCGCGCTCCAGGAGGAGCGCGACCAGTCGGCCGGCCCGCTGGCGCACGGCGGCAAGGCCACGGACTTCACGGTCAAGGGGCTTCGCGAGAAGACCGACCGGGCGATGAAGAACTTCCTCGACAGTTCCGAGGAGATCGACAGCAGCAGCAAGGACGGCAACCTCAAGGGCGTCCGCGAGTACCTCGTGCAGCTCGCCGGCGAACTGGGCGACCTGGAGCAGATCCGCAAGGGCGCCTACGCCTCCGAGGACAACTCCACGCAGACGATCGAGGCGTACCACCGTCTGATCGAGAACCTGATCGACCTCTCCCAGGACATGGCCGAGGCGACCAGCAACCCGGACATGATCCAGCGCACGCGTGCGCTCGCGGCGTTCTCCTCCGCCAAGGAGTACTCCTCGATCCAGCGCGCGGCCCTCGCGGCGGCCCTGCCCGCGAGCAACACCACGACCGGCAAGCTCTCGTCCAACGACCGGCTCTACGCCGAGTCCGCCCTGGAGAGCCAGAACTCCGAGCTCCGCAGCTTCAAGAGCATCTACGGCGAGGACTCCGCCGCCGAGCTGCTCAAGCCGATCGAGGACGGCGGCAACTCGACGATCAAGGCGACCGACACCTACGCGGGTCGCGCCCTGAAGTCGGCGAGCGGTCTCGCCCAGCAGGACAAGCGGTCCTACCGCGACTGGCTGGACGACAGCTCCACCAAGATCCAGCAGATGAAGAACATCGAGCACACGCTGCTCGAGGAGATGGAGCAGAAGGCCCGCGAGCTGCGCAGCGCCACCGAGCGCGACGCGATCATCTCCGGTGCCCTGATCCTGATCGTGCTCGGTGTGTCGCTGGTCGGCGCCTTCGTCGTGGCGCGGTCCATGATCCGCTCGCTGCGCCGCCTGGAGGACACCGCGACCAGGGTCGCCTCCGACCGTCTGCCCGAGCTGGTCAAGCAGCTGTCCGAGTCCGACCCGCAGGACGTCGACACGTCCGTGGAGTCGGTCGGTGTGCACTCCCGGGACGAGATCGGCCGGGTGGCCTCGGCCTTCGACGACGTGCACCGCGAGGCGGTCCGCCTCGCCGCCGAGCAGGCCCTGCTGCGGGGCAACGTCAACGCGATGTTCACCAACCTCTCGCGCCGCTCCCAGGGCCTCATCCAGCGTCAGCTCTCGCTCATCTCCGAACTGGAGTCCCGCGAGGCCGACCCGGACCAGCTGTCCTCGCTGTTCAAGCTCGACCACCTCGCCACGCGCATGCGCCGTAACGGTGAGAACCTCCTCGTCCTCGCGGGTGAGGAGCCCGGCCGCCGCTGGACCCGTCCGGTGCCGCTGGTCGACGTGCTCCGCGCCGCCGCGTCCGAGGTGGAGCAGTACGAGCGCATCGAGCTGGCCTCGGTGCCGACCACTGAAGTAGCCGGCCGCGTGGTCAACGACCTCGTGCACCTGCTCGCCGAGCTGCTGGAGAACGCGACGTCGTTCTCCTCGCCGCAGACCAAGGTCAAGGTCACCGGTCACGCCCTGCCCGACGGCCGGGTGCTGATCGAGATCCACGACACCGGTATCGGCCTGTCGCCGGAGGACCTGGCCGCGATCAACGAGCGGCTCGCCTCTCCCCCGACCGTGGACGTCTCCGTCTCCCGACGCATGGGTCTGTTCGTGGTCGGCCGGCTGTCCCAGCGGCACGGCATCCGCATCCAGCTGCGTCCGTCCGACTCCGGTGGTACGACCGCGCTGGTCATGCTGCCCGTCGATGTCGCCCAGGGCGGCCGCAAGCCCCAGCCCAAGCAGCCCGGTCAGCCGCCGGTCGGTGGCGGCGGTCCCGCCGCCGCTCAGGCCGCCGCAGGTGCGGCCGCGGCCCGGCGTGCCGCCGGGGCCGGCCAGGGCGCCGGTGCCCTCGGGGCCGGCCCGTCCGGTGGTGCCTTCGGTGGCGGCGCTCTCGGGGCCGGTGCGTCCGGCGGTGGCCGGCTCGGTCCGGGTCAGAGCCCGCGGGCCGCGCTGCCCGGGCGGGACGCGGACGGTGGCCGTCCGGGCGCGCCGGGCGGTGCGCGCGGACCGCAGGGTCCCGGCCCGTCGGCGTTCGAGCAGGGTGGTCCCTCGCAGGGCCGTCCGGCTCAGGGCGGTGCCGGTGCGTTCGGCCAGCAGCCGCAGGGCCAGCAGGCTCCGGGTGCCCCGCAGGGTCTGCAGGCCGCGGGTACCAACGGGCCGCAGGGCCAGGACGCCTTCGGCGGTGGCCGGAGCCGGAAGAAGCAGGGCGGCAACGCCGATCAGGGCAAGGGCGGCCGCAGGCAGCTGCCGCCGCGCGGTGGTCCGCGCGCCGAACTGCCGGGTGGCGACTCCCAGCAGCGCGTGCCGAGCTGGAGCGACGAGAACGCCCAGCCGCCGGTGCCGCGCGCCTCGCTGGACGCCCCGCGCGGCCACGAGGAGCCGGACGTCTCCCGCACCTCGTCCCTCCCGCGCGTCGACGACCGGCAGGGCCCGGGCGCGACGACCGAGATGCCGGCCGTGCCCCGCGGCAACGACCGGCAGGGCCTCGGCTCGCCGGCCGACTTCGGTGCCGCTCAGCAGGCGGACCCGTTCGGCCCCGGCGCGAACGCTCCGCAGGACCAGGGCCAGTTCCTCCGTCCGGACGTCTTCGGCACCCCGGGCGGCCGCCCGGACGCGTCGTCCACGTCGGGCCAGTACCCGGCGCCGCAGTCCTACGACAACGGCTCCACCGGTCAGTACCCGGCCCCGCAGTCGTACGACAACGGCTCGACCGGCCAGCACCCGGCGCCCCGCCAGGACGGCAACTCGACGGGCCAGTACCCGGCTCAGCGTCAGGACAACGGCTCCACGGGCCAGTACCCGGCTCCCCGCCAGGACAACGGCTCGACCGGCCAGTACCCCGCACCCCGCCAGGACAACGGCTCCGGGCGGCCCACCCTCCCCGGTCCGGCCACGCAGGCCGACCCGGCGGGCACGGGCCAGTACGAGAGGCCGCAGCCGAACGGTGGTCGGGGCCCGGCCGACTTCGGTGCCTCCCGTCCGCCCGCCCCCCAGACCCGCCCGGTCCGGCAGGAGCCCGAGGCCCTGCCGCCGGCGTCCGGTCCCGGCGACGGTCGTACGCCGCTGTACGACACGCTGGAGACCAACTGGTTCCACGGCCAGCAGGAGCAGCAGCCGCAGAACAACGGCTCCGCTCCGGCCGCCCCGCAGCAACCGCAGGGACCCACCGGTCCGCAGCGGTCCGCACCCGCCGGCTGGCGTACCTCGCCGAACGACGACCTCGTCCGCCAGGCCGAGCGAGTCCGCCAGCCCGCCGCGGGTGGTGTCACCACCTCCGGCCTGCCGCGCCGGGTGCCCCGGGCCAACCTCGTCCCGGGCACGGCTCAGCAGCAAACCCACCAGAGCGGTCCGCAGGTCTCGCGTGCGCCCGATGACGTGCGCGGCCGGCTGACCAATCTCCGTCGGGGAATCGCACAGGGTCGTCAGGCCGGGTCCACCCAGACCGGCAGCCACCCACGGCCCACTCACCAGCAGGAGCGTTAGTTGAGTCCGATGAGCCAGGCGGCACAGAATCTCAACTGGTTGATCACCAACTTCGTGGACAACACCCCCGGGGTGTCCCACACCGTCGTCGTGTCCGCCGACGGTCTCCTCCTGGCGCTGTCCGAGGGCTTCCCGCGCGACCGCGCCGACCAGCTCGCGGCCGTCGCCTCGGGCCTGACGTCACTGACGGCAGGCGCCTCCCGGATCTTCGAGGGAGGTGACGTGGCGCAGACGGTCGTGGAGATGGAGCGGGGATTCCTCTTCCTGATGTCCGTCTCGGACGGCTCGTCCCTGGCCGTACTCGCCCACCCCGAGTGCGACATCGGCCTCGTCGGCTACGAGATGGCGCTCCTGGTCGACCGCGCGGGCGCGGTCCTCACCCCGGACCTGCGAGCTGAGCTCCAAGGCAGTCTGCTCCACTGATCGGCCCCGGCACCACCCGTCTCACCACATCACCGTCCGGCCGCCACACACCCCACACAGGCCCCGTCAGACGGCTTGCTGACCGACTTGCTGTCCCGCCCGGAGGACCCATGACCCCGCCTACCGCCTCTCATGATCCGTACGCGGAGCCGTACGAGGACGAGGGCGACCAGCCGCTGGTACGGCCGTACGCCATGACCGGCGGCCGGACCAGGCCGCGCTACCAGCTGGCGATCGAGGCACTGATCAGCACGACCGCGGATCCCGCCGCGCTGATGGGACTGCTCCCGGAGCACCAGCGGATCTGCCACCTGTGCCGTGAGGTGAAGTCGGTGGCCGAGGTCTCGGCGCTGCTCAACATGCCGCTGGGTGTGGCCCGGATCCTGGTCGCGGACCTCGCCGAGGCCGGTCTCGTCGCGATCCACCAGCCGGGCGGCGACGACGCCACCGGCGCACCGGACGTGACACTGCTCGAAAGGGTGCTCAGTGGACTTCGCAAGCTCTGACGCGGGTCGATCGACCACCTCCGCGAAGATAGTGGTGGCGGGCGGCTTCGGCGTGGGCAAGACCACGTTCGTGGGTGCCGTCTCGGAGATCAACCCGCTGCGCACCGAGGCCGTCATGACGTCCGCTTCAGCGGGCATCGACGACCTCACCCACACCGGGGACAAGACCACCACCACGGTGGCCATGGACTTCGGCCGAATCACCCTGGACCAGGACCTGATCCTGTACCTCTTCGGTACGCCCGGTCAGGACCGCTTCTGGTTCATGTGGGACGACCTGGTGCGCGGCGCCATCGGCGCGGTGGTGCTCGTGGACACCCGGCGCCTGGCCGACTGCTTCCCGGCCGTGGACTACTTCGAGAACAGCGGGCTGCCGTTCGTCGTCGCGCTGAACGGGTTCGACGGGCAGCAGCCCTACCAGCCCGAAGAGGTGCGCGAGGCGCTGCAGATCGGACCGGACACCCCGATCATCACAACGGACGCCCGGCACCGGGCCGATGCGAAGAGTGCCCTGATCACGCTGGTCGAGCACGCTCTGATGGCACGGCTGAGGTAGCACCCAAATCAGAAGTGCCATACGGCAGTTGTCGTAGATGCACCGGAGCCGGCTGTGTCCTTTGACACGGTCGGCCAAGGTGTTCATAACGTTTCGGCAGAGGAATCGGGTGGTATGGCCACTCGTCGCGCACATCCGGTCTCGCTGCGCGCACAATCGCCCCGCCTTTTGGCGGGGCTCGCTCTTTATGACCGTTTTATCTGGGGCTTACATCACCCCGATTCCCCGCCTCGGACTGTTTGGAAGAGCGCAGGTCGTCGTGCTGGAATGCCTGAACTGCCCAATAGTCAATGACGTACTCGTCCGTCGCCGACGACTGGGCTCTGAACACTGCGGCACAACGTTGGTGCCGACCGCCGAGAGGTTGTTGGTCGAGTGAGGCGAAGCAAGAACAGTCCCGAGCCGTCGGCCCGGGGCAACTTCACCCCGCCGCCGCGCACAGCGGCGCCCGCCCCCGTGCCCGGTTCGGAACCGGCGGCCGCGCCCGCCGAGAGCGGCGGCCGTCTCTCCCCGCGCAACTGGCGCGTGGCGACCCGGCTCAACGCGATCCTGCTCATACCCGTGGTCGTCGGCCTCGTCATGGGCGGCTTCCAGGTGAAGAGCTCGATCGACACCTGGCAGGAGGCCGAGGACGCGGAGAACACCGCGCGCCTGGTCCGCGCCTCGCTGCTCTACGCCAACGCGCTCTACAACGAACGTGACGGCTCGGCCGCGCCCCTGCTGAAGGGCAGCGCCCAGAACGCCCAGGACAAGGCGACCGTCACCCAGCTCCGCAAGGCCACCGACGAGGCGGCCGACGCGTTCGACACCGCCGCGCAGGACATGCCTGCCAAGCCCGGCCTGGAGCGCCGGCTCGACCTCTTCCGCAAGGCGGAGCCCAAGCTGGCCACCCTGCGCCAGGTCGCCTACACCTCCAAGCTCAAGGGCGTCCAGACCGAAGAGGGCTACGTCGAGGTCGCCCACCCGCTGACCGAGTTCGCCAACGAGCTCGGCCTCGGCACCGGCAACATCACCAGCTACGGCCGGACCGTGTACGCCATGGAGCTGACCAAGGCGGCCCTGTCGCTGCAGCGGTCCATCGGCATGCACATCCTGGTCAAGCCGGGCCCGGACGCCGGCAACCTCGCCAGCCAGCGCATCGCCCTCTCCTCGTACGCCTACCTCGAGCGCATCGCCGTGCAGGAGTACATCGGCGGTGGCACCCAGCAGGACGCGGACAAGCTCGAGGCCGCCGAGGCCAAGCTCAAGGCCGACGGTGCCGCGATGGCCCGCGAGGCCAAGGGCAAGAACCCGGACTACGTGCCGCCGCCCGCCAACCCGACGACGATGATCTCGGCCGTGGCGACACTGCCGAGCACGGACCCGAGCGCCCGTGCCGCACTCGCCGAGAAGGGCGTCACCGCCGAGAACTGGTGGGCGGTCAACACGCTCAAGTTCAACGCGTACGAGAAGATCGAGACGGACATGGCCGACAAGGCCGTGAGCGAAGCGTCCGACATCGCCGACGACGCCCAGCGTGACGCCTACATCACCGGTGCCGCCGTCGTGGTCGCCCTGCTCCTGGCCTTCATCCTGGCCGGTGCGGTCGCCCGCCAGATGAGCCGCTCGATGCGCCAGCTGCGCAACGCCGCCTTCGGCATCGCCGAGCAGCGTCTGCCGATGCTGGTCGACCAGCTCTCCCGCACCGATCCCGGCCGTGTCGACACCCGTGTCCAGGCCATCCCGATCTCCACCACGGACGAGATCGGCGAAGTCGCCCGCGCCTTCGACCAGGTCCACCGCGAGGCCGTCCGGCTCGCCGCCGAGCAGGCCCTGTTGCGGGGCAACATCAACGCGATCTTCACCAACCTCTCGCGCCGCAACCAGTCGCTGATCGAGGGCCAGCTGACCCTGATCACCGACCTGGAGAACAACGAGGCCGACCCGGACCAGCTGGAGAACCTCTTCAAGCTGGACCACCTCGCGACCCGTATGCGCCGCAACGGCGAGAACCTCCTGGTCCTCGCCGGCGAGGAGCCCGGCCGCCGCTGGGACCAGCCGGTCCCGCTGGTCGACGTGCTGCGCGCCGCCTCCTCCGAGGTGGAGCAGTACGAGCGCATCGAGCTCTCCGGCGTCCCGGAGGCCGAGATCCACGGCCGCGCCGTGACCGACCTCGTGCACCTGCTCGCCGAGCTGCTGGAGAACGCGACGACGTTCTCCTCCCCGCAGACCAAGGTGCGTGTGACCGCGACCCGTCTCCCCGACGGCCGCGTGATGATCGAGATCCACGACAAGGGCATCGGCCTGACCGCCGAGGACTTCGCGGACATCAACCACAAGCTGGCCAACCCGCCGACCGTGGACGCCGCGATCTCGCAGCGCATGGGCCTGTTCGTGGTCGGCCGGCTGTCCGACCGGCACGGCATCCGCGTCCAGCTGCGCCCCTCGGGCGAGCAGGCCGGCACCACCTCGCTGGTCATGCTGCCGGACGCGATCACCCACGGTGGTGGCGGCGAGCAGCACGTGGACCGCGACGAGTTCACCGTCTCGCAGATCATCCCGGAGCAGAACTTCGGCGGCGAGGACTTCAACCAGCAGCAGTCCATGCGCACGGCCGCGGAGCTCGGCTTCGACGACAGCCGCTACTCCGACGTCCCCGACGACATACGGGAGCTGGACCCTGTCGGCCGCTCCCTGATGCGCGAGGAGCGCCGGGCGGCCCTGGAGTCGCAGTCGAACGAGCAGCCCGCTCTGCCCGGGCAGAGCGGCCCGCAGCACGACCAGGCGACCGGGTACCGCGACGAGTACAACGGGCAGCAGGGCTACGACGCCGGACAGGCCTACGACACCGGCCAGAACGGCTACCCGGAGCAGCAGCCGTCCGCGTACGACCGCCAGACGCCGTACGAGCAGCAGCAGCCGTCGTACGACGAGCAGCGGCACACGGCGTACGAGGAGCCGCAGCGCTCTGCGTACGACGAGCAGTACTACGCGCCGGGCGGCGGTGTGCCGCAGAACGACACCTTCTCGCCGAACGGCGGCTACCCGGAGCCCTCCTATGCGGAGCCGGCCCAGGAGGAGCCCGCGGCGCCGAACTCGGGCGGGCAGAGCGGTTTCGCGGCGTTCGAGCAGCGGCGTCACCAGGACGACTGGCCGCAGCAGGACGGCTACCGGAACGGCTACCCGAGCCAGTACCCTTCTCAGGCCCAGGAAACGGAATCTGCGCAGGCCGCTGACGCGAGTGAGCAGGACCGCGTAGGCTTCGACCGGCCGGGACCGACCCAGTCCGCCGCCCCGTCGCTCACCGACGCCGGGCTTCCCCGTCGCGGAGCCACCGCGAGCGGTGCGAACGGCACGGGCGGCGCACGGCACGTGAGCCAGGAACCTGCGGCCTCCACCCCGGAGAGCAACGGCGACAGCGACTGGCGCTCGGCCAACGACGAGCGGTGGCAGCAGGCCTCGCAGCTCCGGAAGCCGAAGGCCGGCGGGGTCACCTCCTCCGGCCTGCCGAGGCGGGTACCCAAGGCCAACCTGATCGAGGGTGCCGCCGAAAGCACCCCCCAGGGAGGCCCCCAGGTCTCCCGTGCTCCGGAGGACGTCCGGGGCAGGCTGAGCAATCTGCGTCGGGGCGTCCAGCGCGGACGCAGCGCAGGCAGTGAAACGAACGGCCAGGGCTTCGGTCCTGACAGCACCTACAACCAGGAGCGTTAGTGTGAGCCCGATGAGCCAGGCGGCACAGAACCTGAACTGGTTGATCACCAACTTCGTGGACAACACCCCGGGGGTGTCCCACACGGTGGTGGTCTCCGCCGACGGACTCCTTCTGGCGATGTCCGAAGGGTTCCCCCGCGACCGTGCCGACCAGCTCGCGGCCGTCGCCTCCGGTCTGACGTCCCTGACGGCAGGCGCCTCCCGGATCTTCGAGGGAGGCGCGGTGAACCAGACGGTTGTGGAGATGGAGCGGGGATTCCTCTTCATCATGTCCGTATCCGACGGCTCGTCCCTCGCCGTCCTCGCACATCCGGAGGCGGACATCGGCCTCATCGGGTACGAGATGGCACTGCTGGTCGACCGAGCCGGTACGGTCCTGACACCGGACCTTCGCGCAGAGCTCCAGGGGAGCCTGCTCAACTAACTGACGGACGGTGCGTTTTGGCGTCCCGTGGCCGTAAGGTTTCGGGACGCGGCTCCACAGCGATGGGTGCCAGGCACAGTCGGAGGAGGAGAAAGTGGCAACACCCCCAGGCGGTTCGTCTTCGGGCAACTGGTCGTACGGCCCTGCCCAGGGCCAGGGCGACGGTGGTCAGAACCCGAACCGTTACAACTTCCCCTCCGCACCGAGCCACCGGCAGCCGTACGCGCCGCAGGGCCCCGGCCCTTCGCCGTACGACCAGCCGCCGGCGCCGCGCATCCAGCCCGTGCAGCCGCAGCGCCGCACCCCCGAGCCGTCGCCCGCCGGGGGGTCGAACAACCCGCTGGTGCGTCCGTACGCCATGACCGGCGGCCGGACCCGCCCGCGCTACCAGCTCGCCATCGAGGCGCTGGTGCACACCACTGCGCAGCCGCACCAGATGCAGGGCCAGTTGCCCGAGCATCAGCGGATCTGCAACCTCTGCCGGGAAATCAAGTCGGTCGCCGAGATCTCGGCGCTCCTCACGATCCCTCTCGGCGTGGCCAGGATCCTCGTCGCCGACTTGGCGGAGGCGGGACTGGTCGCCATCCATCAGCCCGGCGGCGACGAGAACGCCGGCGGCCAGCCAGACGTGACACTGCTCGAAAGGGTGCTCAGTGGACTTCGCAAGCTCTAGCGGAGGGCCTTCCCGCTCCACCACGTCCGCGAAGATCGTGGTGGCTGGCGGCTTCGGCGTGGGCAAGACCACGTTCGTGGGTGCCGTCTCGGAGATCAACCCGCTGCGCACCGAGGCCGTCATGACGTCCGCTTCGGCGGGCATCGACGACCTCACCCACACCGGGGACAAGACCACCACCACGGTGGCCATGGACTTCGGCCGAATCACCCTGGACCAGGACCTGATCCTGTACCTCTTCGGTACGCCCGGTCAGGACCGCT